>JAIPFN010000096.1 GCA_021736615.1 Phycisphaerae bacterium
TGTCGGCGGTGTTTTTTCTGTCGGTTACTTTCAATGTCGGCGCCGACTTTTCCGAGCAGAAGGCCCGCGATTCGATCATCAAGTTTCTAAAAGATAATGATCTTGGACATAAACTTACCGATCCGGTCACGATTACGCAGGATAAGTCCGGAGTTTTGCGGATCACCGATCCGGGGAGTTATTTTTATCAATACCTCATCCTTACTCCAAAGAACAAAGCCGTTACCGACCCGAATGTTACTCGTCAGTTGAAAATAAGCATTCCAAAAACCTGCGACAAGGCCGTTATCGTCACCCACGGGTGGATCGACAAGGGAGCAGACGACTGGCCGTCGGATATGGCAAAGGCATTCAGGGACAAGACAAAACCCGAGGAATGGATGAGTCTTTATTTCGACTGGCAAAGCGGGGCGGCTGTGCCGAATCCTGTCGATGCGGTTAGATACTCCAGAGATGTCGCAGGGCCGAGGCTTGCCAAGGCTTTTTTGTCGCTGCTTGGCGAAAAGCAGAAACTAAACCATGTGCATCTGATAGCTCACTCGGCGGGGACGTGGGCAGTGACGGTAGCTGCTCAGATTATCGCCGACAAAACCGAGGCGCAGGTACACCTTACTTTGCTTGATGCCTACCTGCCGCCAAAATGGGATGAGAAAAAACTTGGCATGATCGTAACGGACAAACCGGTGTATGTTGAGCAATACTACTCAAAAGACATTACCCTCGACGTGACCCAGGTTGATCTGCCTGCTGCCCATAACGTCGACCTGACGGAGGTCGATCAGTTGATAAAAACCCATGAGTATCCCTATAAATGGTATGGGGCGACGATAACAGGGAAGTTCCGGAAAAGGGATTACGTAGTAGACAAGAAGATCATAACGAAATGCAAGGACATTGAGTATGGCTACAAAAGAAGCCTGGAGTCGTCGCCGGAAAACTTCAAAAAAAGCCTCACCCTGAAAAAAGCAAACAAAGCGGTTGTGATTCCAGTCCCGCCAAAACAAAAAAGCAACTTCTTCGACATATCAAGCTGGTTTAAAAAATCAGACTGACCGGTTGGCCAGTCTGATAATGAATAATGTCTATTGTCTAATGTATAATGAGTGTGTGGGGCATGTCCACACTGCAGCCTTATTTTTTCTTTTTGCCGCCCAGCAGTCCGCCTAGTCCGTCGATTATGTCTTTTGGTGCACCGATTACTTTCTTTATCTCATCCGGCATTTTGTCGCCGAGATTCTTTTCTACCTGTTTGTCGATTTCATTGGCGAGCCGTTGTTTGCCTGCTGCGACAAGTGTTTGTTTGAACTGATCGCCTAGTCCGCTGCTGTCAAAGGCGATCTGTGGTTTTGTCATAGGTCCGACAATTCGCAGTTGCGTCTTGAGATTGTCCATCAGATCGAAAACTTCGGAGGTCGTTTTGGCGTCAAGCCCGAATACTCCCTTACCGCCGGATTTTGCCTTGAGGTTCTTGACGTCGAGGTTTACGGCAATGTTAATGAAATCCTTTGAGATCGTTCCTTCGAAAGTGCCGTCAGCGGTTCCCTTTTCAATTTGCATGGCGTTATCACTGCTCATCTGCGACTGGAAAACGGCGAGATCGAAATTAGCGAAATTACCGGTAATCTTACCTGTCCCGTCCGGCTGGAAATCAATCGCCATATCTAAAGCGATTTCACTGTCGACGGATTTAACCCCGATAGTGACGGGCTTGCCGTATGCGATAGGAGCGTCGCTGAGATTGGTGATCTTGATATTGCTCAGGCCAAACTGGTCGCTTGGCAGGGCGACTTTATCAAGCGAAATATTCTTTGCGATAAACTTGGCGACGGCTGCTTCGGGTGCCTTTGCCGCCAAATATTCCTTAATGCTTTGCGGGATGGTTTTCTTTTCGACAGCGGTATCTTTGCCGGACGGCAGGAACCGTTGAATCTTCTGGAGAGTATCCTTAAGCTTTTGAGCGTTCTTGAAATACTTTTCCATCTTACCGATGTCGGCTGCGTCAATGTCAACGGAAGACGGGTCGAACTCTTCGGCTTTTTCGGCGGTGTCTTCGGTCTTGAAAACTTTTCCCGCTTTTTCACGCGGGGTATTGAACGTAAGATTTTCGACCTGAACATCATCGATTACGACTTTACCGGTGAGCAGGTTGAACACTCCGGCGTCAGCGGAGAACTTCTCAACGGCTAGCTGGTTTAGCTCCGGCTTTGCCGGGTCGGTTACCTGCACACCGCTTGCTGTAAGTGATCCCGACAAAGGCGACAATCCCATTGAAGCGATATTGACTTCTGCTCCGTTGGCTTTGGCGATCGTATCGGCAGCATATTCGCCCATCTTATCCTGACCGAACAGACCGATGCCCATAAAGATCAAAATCGGAATGCTGACAAGTACCAGCCCGGCTTTTCTAAACAAAGGGCTTTTGCTTTCCATAACCGCTTTGACATCCTTGGTCTTTTTACCGATCAATATCCGGTCGATGATCCGCACCCATTTCTTGGAGGTCCATTTCTTATATGCCTCGGAACCTTCTTCAAGCTTAATCCAGGTATGGCGAAACTTGACAACCAGCCTGGCGAAAAGCAGACCGATGACGAGACCGATGACAGGCCCTGCGACAAGCGCGCCGGCAACGGCATACCTGCTGAAATCTGTAAGCCCGATGATCGGAAGTTTACCCAGGAAAACGAGTAGTATCTGCAAATAATCCTGAACCCCGCCGCCAAGGTGATACAGCACAGGCGCACCGACAAGGCAAAGCGATTTGCCCAGACCCGCCGAAAGCAGAAACAACCCGGTATGGACATTCAGCAAAACAAACAGCAGCACGATAAAGGTATGTACGCCCGACCAGCCGGGGATAAGCCCGAACGTAAATCCAAGTGCGATTGATAGAGTAATAATCTGCGGAGAAAGCCCCCCGCGAAAAACAGCGATCATCTTCTTAATTGGTCTTGGTAATAGCATGGTAATTCTCCATATATGTTAAATTATTCAAAATTCAAAAAGCTGTTATCGCAACTTCCTCATTATTTTATCAATACAAACAAAAAATTGCAAACATCTATTGCCTGTTGGTTAACTGGACCGAAAAGCAGCAAACATAACCTTATCGCTAAGATCATTACTTTCTATATGATCGATACTCTCAATACTGCATTGGCAAAAAATAAGAAAAGTAACCAGATAAATTTATAATCAAAACCTTTTGGTGGTCTGCGGCGTATTAAAGATAACATTATACCCTTGGTGTCCGCAATGGCGGCAAACTAAAGGAATACGATAAACGGGTACATCCGGCGGTGATAATATTTTTTTAATAGCACGAACAAAGAAAGCCCCGCCGGGTATTAATGACAACAAAACAATTGTGGCTTTTGGACGGCACGTTAATGTCAGCAGGGGGAGGCCTTCCAATTCTATGAAACTTTATTTAACCCTTTTTTAGTAAGGTATAACTATGAATCAGAAAGTCTCTCTAGACAAAATCCATGGTGTTCCAGAAACACTTCTAATCCCATTACGCGGCAGGTATCTCGAAACAAAGAGGGCTGACGGTATAATCAATGACCCCAAATCGGTTGAGATCGTCGATAATCTTAACCACGAATTCACCGACGAGTTGCCCTGGGACGGACAGATCGTTATGGCTGCCCGAACAGAGATTCTCGACGAGGTTACTCACAAGTTTCTTGACGAAAATCCCAGATCGGTAGTGGTCAATCTCGGCTGCGGGCTGGATACGAGGGTCCATCGCGTGGATAATGGACAGGTTCTGTGGTATGAGCTTGATCTGTGCGAATGCATCGAGATTCGCGAAAAGTTCTTCCAGGAAACCGACAGGATCAAATTTATTGCAAAGTCAGTACTCGATTTTTCATGGGTAGCCGAAATCCCCAAGGACAGAAAAGCACTGTTTATCGCAGAGGGCCTTTTCAATTACTTCTGTGAAGAAGATGTAAAAAGTATCGTAAATGCTATCAGAGAGAATTTCCCCGACTCTGAGCTGGTCTTCGAGGCGTACTCAACGCTGATCACAAAATCATGGAATAAGAATCCGCAGGTAAGAAATGCGTTCTCGCTGTTTAAGTGGGGCGTTGGAACCGGCAGAACAATGGAAAAGTGGCATACGGGAATTCATTTTCTCAAGGACTTCCATTATATAGACAGGCACCCGAAAAGATGGGGGTGGATGAGATTTATGAGGTTTGTCCCGGCTTTGCGGAAAATAATGAAGATCGTACACCTTGAATTCGTTCCGCAAATCAACTAATAGCCGCATGCTTTTTGCCTAATTAAGGCTGGTCCGTAAAACATTGTAATTGTTATAAACGTTACAATCGGTAAAATATGAGAAATCCTCGTTCGAAACAATTCGGACGGGGATTTTTTTTGGATTTTTGCGAAAAAAATCTTCCTGTTTTAGCAAAAAAACGAATAAAACAACACAGAATCCTTAATGCCCTGCGGGTTGCTAGGGTCGTAACTTCTTTAATGGAAAGGCTTTATGGTAGTTGTTCTGGTTGACTTGATTGAGAGCCAGTATAAATACGGGAATTTATTTATTTTTTCCTTTTTTTCTTGCATTGCCCATTAGAATCGGCTAGATTTCGAAAAGTAGTTAGCTGAAATAGAGTCTGTTTCATTAGTTGGTACTATATTTCGGCATGTTTTCAAGGTAAAGGGTTTATTTGTTATTGACGTCACTTTTTTATTGTGCATCAATATTTAATGTGGTGAAATAATTTAATTAAGTAAGGGAGTATGGGAAAATGGTAAAATTAGAAAAGAAAATGGTATTGATCGTGTCAGTATTGGTAATCGCACTAACTGCTTTCGCCAGTGCTGGAACCGTAACAGTCGCAACTTTTGCTGATCCTGCAATCGGATCGGCTGAGCCGCTGTTTGAAATTAATTATAATTCGGGCACACTCCAAGGAGGCTGGTCTGGTACCGGTCTGACACTTGAAGTACCTGTTGCTGGTTTGATTTATGCGGATGCGACTTTTGAATTGGATCCTATGACATTGGAGTTCCCGAGCAATTCTGGTAGCAGTTTAGCATATTATACCAATAGCGGTCCTTCTGCTATTCGCTTTTATGACGGAACCACTGAGGTTCTTACAATCGAATTTGACCGTCTCTGGATTCAGGACAGGAACTCCGGTCTTAATGGTCAGGACGTATACGGTGACAACGTAGTTATTACCGGCATTGGGGTACCTGCACTTTCACTTGAGAGTTTTGGCTTTTCGTTTACAAATGTCGTAAACAACCAAGGTGCAGTATCTGCTACGGCTGCATTTACTTCTTCGGCAACAGTACCGGAACCTGCGACGATGGCTCTTTTGGCTCTTGGCGGTTTTATGATCAGAAGACGTAAATAAGATAAGCAGGTTATAAGATTTTCAAAAGGTGTCTGACAGAAAAAGTCGGGCACCTTTTTTTGTGTACCGAGTGTCATTAATCGTCTGCATTTCGATATTTTTATAAAATAATCCGTGAAAATCTGTGTAATACATGGTTTAATTTTACCAGTCAAGCCCCGAAAGGGCATTTATTTTGAAATTAATCAACTGGTAGAATAAATGGACGATACTAAACACATGCAAGCTGCCTTGACCCTTGCCGCAAAGGGCGAAGGTTTCGTGGAACCAAATCCTATGGTCGGCTGCGTTATCGTCAAAGGCGGGCAGGTGATCGGCAAGGGATACCATGAAAAGTTCGGCTTGACCCATGCAGAAATAAACGCCCTGGCCGATTGCAGAGGCAATGGCAATGATCCCGCCGGAGCGACAATGTATGTCACGTTAGAACCATGCAGCCACCACGGCAAAACACCCCCCTGTGCAGATGCCGTCATAGAGAGCAAAGTTTCCGAGGTAGTTATCGCTGCCGTCGACGCAACCGAAAAAGTTGCCGGCAAAGGCATCGAAAGAATTCGGCAAGCCGGTATAACCGTCAGGACAGGCGTTTGCGAAAAACAGGCAAGGGCACTGAACCCGGGCTTTTATAAATTAGCCGAAACGGGTAGACCATGGGTTATCCTGAAGTGGGCGCAGAGCGCAGACGGGTACCTCGCTTATAAAGACGCCGCAAAACATGGACAGTGGATATCCAATGAGGCGAGTCGAAAGGATGCAAACTTCCACCGCCGCAGCGTCCAGGCAATACTTGTAGGAGCAAACACCGTCAAACAAGACGACCCGATGTTGACAATTCGCCCGGACAGCGACCGTCAGCCGCTCAGGATTGTTCTCGACAGCAAACTTTCAATACCGATAGATTCAAAGATACTCGATACTCACATCGCCGACACTTTGATAGTGACAACCGAAAAAGCAAACCACGAAAAGGTGACAGAAATACAATCCAAAGGTTCGGAGGTTTTAATAGTAAAAGATGTCGGCGGCAAATGCGATCTGAGCGAAGTTCTGAAAGAACTGGGAAAAAGAAACATCCAGCAGCTTTTGGTAGAAGGTGGTCCGAAAGTACTTGACTCCTTCATCGCAGAAAACCTCGCAGACGCCGTAAGAATCTACAAGGCCCCAGAAAAACTGGGCGACCTCGGCGCATCGCCTATAACGGTTGAAATGTCAACAATAATCAAAAACAACCTGACCGAAGTGATATCAAAAGACATTGAAGGCGACAAAAGAATCATTGGCTTAATAAATAAGGCTAAAAGGTCTATCTAAATACCTTATGAGGAGTCTGGGTATTGCAATAATAACTGTTTTATTTGACTTTTGACTTTCATTTTGCTATCATTATTTCGTCGTTGTAATTTCCCCTGAAATTTTTATGGAGTACCTATGTTCAGGCATTTAGTTGGTATTACTGTTTTTGTATTGGTTTTGTGTTTTTCGTTTTCGGCTTTTGGCGGCAGTGTTCATCTTGTCAATGGCGACCGGGTGACCGGTAAGATCATTAAGATGGCCGGCGGCAAACTGACTCTTAAAAGCGAACTGGCAGGGACCATCGAAATCCCGCTGAAAAACATCAAGACGCTAGCCAGTGACGAACCGCTCGATATGCACTTTAATAACGGCACGGTCGTTAATAAGCCGGTCAATATATCAGATGCAACCGGCAGGGTCAGGGTCGTCGGCGATGGCACTATTGATTCCAAGGAATTAGCTATCAGCGACCTGGAGCTAATCAATCCCCCATTACCGGAGGTGCCGCGATGGAAGGGAAATGCCAGTGTCGGTTTGACCTATACGTCCGGAAATACAAACAACGAGACGGTTGCTTTCAGTGCCGGTCTTGCCAAAGAAACTGACAAGGACAGGATAACTTTCGGAGCCGATCTGTATAAAAAGGAAGTCGAGACTCCCGCTTCGTCCAAAAAAGTTACAACAGAGGACTGGTCGAAGCTGCGCGGCAAGTACGACTATTTTTACACGGAAAAGATGTATGTCTTTGGCGAAGGACGATATGAACAGGACAAAATCGCTTTGCTCAACAGACGCGTCATAGCCGGCGGCGGTTTCGGTTACCAGTGGATCAAATCTGCCACAGAGAATTTTTCGGTAGAGGCAGGTCTGTCAAACGTTTTTGAAGATTATAATGACGATACGCCGAGTACTTCAAAATTTTCGGGAGTTACCGGGTACCATTATGACAGGAAAATCAACGGTACTTTTTCGTTCATACACGACACGTCATTCTTCCCGAATCTTGAAGATTTAAGCGATTACTACCTGACAGTTTCGGCAGAACTCCGTGCAAAGATCAACACACGGATGTTCACCAATTTCAAGGCGATGTATGACTATGATACCACGCCGGCGACAAACCGAAAAGAAACCGACATAAAATACATCTTTGGAGTAGGTGTTGAATTCTAGGCATTGTGATCGTGCCAAAACTCATGTCCGGCAAGGGCGGCCCTATGTTTCCGCAGTTAAATTCACACCCGAAAAAGCGATATTTAACCACTCTTAAGTTGTATGTTTTTATATGAGGTCTTGACAACCATATCGCAATGATATATAATGGTGTTTGTTGTATGACACTTTTTGTGGGGTTTTATTATGAGTTGTCCAAAAGTACCATTTTTCGCTTTTTTTGTGGTCGTTTTGTTTTCATCTTTGAGTTTTGCAACCCCTGTCCCTGCAAGCGGCAATTATGATATTGATAATATCAGCGCCGCCGCTCTGCTCTTTGACCATGACCCATGGGTTTCTCCGTCGATGGCAAAGACGGCATTTATTACAGTCTATGCCACCAATGACTATGTCAATGTTTATGCCGGAGCAAGCAGCGTCTGCAATCTGTCAACTCTGATCTTCATGAATGGCGGCCAACATATATTAGACAATGGCGCCGTCAGCGGTGACCTTGCGATTCGCTTTGGAAATTCGACTACCGATGACATAACTTTCGCCGTGTCGGTTTTGACAATTAATTTCGCAAGCGGAGCAATGGATGTTTTTCTTCCTGAGTTCACCCTCGCAAAAAGCGAGAATATGCACCTTTGGGTAGCAAACGACGGCAGCACTTATTTCGCAAATGTTAGCGGTAACGAAGGGTCTTGGGGCATACCGAACATCTCGGCACAGCAAAGCATTGCCGACGGATACATCGCCGCGGTCCCGGAACCGGCTACGATAGTAATACTGGGACTCGGAGCAATTTTCCTTTGCCGCCGGAAAAACAATTGAGCGGTACGGCCCAATGTTTTTCCCGGACACCCACAAGGGGTGTCTCTACACGGTTTTTTCAATGATAAATTTTTGTCCGTCGGCATCGATTTTGATTTTGTCACCGTCTGTAAATTTCCCAGCTACAAGATCGGCAGCGAGTCTGTTTTCAAGTTTCTGCTGTATAGCCCTCTTAAGCGGCCTTGCCCCGAACGCAGGGTCGTAACCTTCTTCGAGTATCTGCTTGCGGGCGTTTTCTGTGAACTCCACTTTCAGGTTTCTGGCCTTTAGTCTGTCGGCAAGCTGGTTAAGCTGCAGGCTGACGATCTTCTCCAGGTCGTCCTTGTTGAGCATATGAAAGACGATTGTCTCGTCGATACGGTTAAGAAACTCCGGGCTGAGGAACTGCTTGAGAGCTTCTTTGACATGAGCTTCGATTTCCCAGTCGGCACCTTGATCTTCGGTCATTTCCTGGATCTGTTCGCCTGCGAAATTGCTCGTCATAATTATGATCGTATTCTTAAAGTCAACCGTTCTGCCTTTTCCGTCGGTTAGTCTGCCATCGTCGAAGACCTGCAGCAGCACGTTGAACACGTCGATGTCGGCTTTTTCGATCTCGTCGAGCAAAATCACGCTGTAAGGTTTTCGGCGAACCGCTTCGGTAAGTTTTCCGCCCTGATCCCAGCCGACATATCCGGGAGGCGCACCGATGAGCCTTGCGACCGAGTGGCCTTCCATAAACTCGCTCATGTCGATCCGCACCATGCTGGAAGGATCGTTAAACAGAAAGTCGGCAAGCGACTTGGCCATCTCGGTTTTTCCCACGCCGGTTGGCCCAAGGAAAAGGAATACCCCGATAGGCCTGGACATATCGCCGAGGCCAGCCCGGTTGCGTCTTACCGCGTTGCACACAGCCGCCGTTGCCTCGGCCTGACCGATGACACGCTCGGAGATAAGTTTTTCCATATTCACAAGTTTTTCCCGTTCGCCGCTCATAAGGCGTACAACCGGTATCCCCGTCCATTTGCCTACAACCTCCGCGATCTGGTCGGAGGTAACCTCATTCTGTATCATTCTCGTTTCGTCAGCAGATTCGTCAAGCACCTCTTCGGCCGCACGAAGCTGTTTGGCCAGTTCGGCGATTGTACCGTATTTAAGCCTGGCCGCCTGCTCAAGATTGCCTTGTCGCTGGGCGTCTTCGAATTCGTTCTGAGCTGCCGCAATATTTTCTTTGATCTCTTTAACCCTATCGATCCCGCTCTTTTCGCTTTCCCATTCGGCGGTAAGCTGCAGGTTTTGCTCTTCGAGATCGGCAAGAGTTTTCTTCGTAATTTTAAGACGTTTTGCACTGTCCTGATCGGTCTCTTTTTTAAGTGCTTCCGACTCGATCTGCAATTGCATGATCTTCCTGCGGATATTGTCAAGCTCGGCCGGCAGACTGTCGTTTTCTATACGCAGTTTGCTCGCCGCCTCGTCGATCAGATCGATTGCTTTGTCCGGCAGCCACCTGTCGGAGATATACCTGTCCGAAAGCGTCGCCGCCGACACTAGCGCAGAGTCTGTTATCCGCACGCCATGGTGCGTATCGTAACGGTCCTTAAGCCCGCGAAGAATTGCTATAGTCTCTTCGACGGTAGGCGGGTCGACAGTGATCGGCTGGAACCGCCGTTCAAGTGCCGCGTCCTTTTCGATGTATTTGCGGTATTCGTCGATGGTCGTCGCACCTATACACCGAAGCTCGCCGCGTGCAAGGGATGGTTTCAAGAGATTCCCGGCATCGACGGACCCTTCGGTTTTGCCCGCACCGACTATCGTATGCAGTTCGTCTATAAAGAGTATGATTTCCCCGCCGGATGACGTAACGGCCTTCAGGACGGCTTTGAAGCGGTCCTCGAACTCGCCGCGAAATTTCGTACCGGCGATCATCGCCCCCATATCCAAAGCGATAATTCGTTTATCCTTAAGTCCTGTAGGGACGTCTCCGGCAACTATTCGCTGGGCGAGACCTTCTGCGATTGCCGTCTTGCCGACACCGGGTTCGCCGATCAGCACAGGGTTATTTTTCGTCCGGCGGTTGAGTACCTGCATACACCGTCGAATCTCATCTTCCCTGCCGATAACCGGGTCGAGCTTGCCCTTGCGAGCCATCTCCAAAAGATCGATCCCGTAGCGTTCCAGTACCTTGTATTTGTCTTCGGGGTTTGCGTCTGTTATCTTTTCGCCGCCGCGGATTTGCTCGATAGTCGTTTCGATCTTCTTGCCGGTTATCGAATTTACGCTGAGTATCTCTTTAGCATCGCTTTGCATCTCGGCAAGCGAAATAAACAGGTGTTCGAGGCTGAGGTATTCGTCGCCCATTTTATCGGCCCGGTTCTGCGCATCCAGGACAACCTGTCCGAACGCCGGATCCGGCAACATCATCTGCCCGGTAGAACTGCCCTTTGGAAGACGCGAAATTTCGCTTTTGGTCATCTCTTTCAGACGCGAAATATTAACGCCGATCTTTTTAAGTATCATCGTTACAACGCCCTCGTCATCGTCGAGCAGGATGCTCAAAAGATGCAGCGTCGAAACGGTAATATTAGATTGGGCCATCGCAAGCTGCTGAGCACTGGCGAGCGCCTCCTGGGCCTTCATTGTAAACTTTTCAAATTTCATAAGTGAATATCCTTTCCAGTAGTCTGTATATCGGGTAATTGCCCAGGGATATAAACAAGCAAACAGCGTGCCGGAAATGGAGTGTGGGTGTAACTCTAGTGTGGTAAGGAGGTTATGGGTTCCTGTGGGTATGTCAAAATCCTGCCGAATTGGCAGTTCCACACTTTTTGACAATGTTCTTCCCAAGCCCCTAACCCCTAGCCCCTAGCCCCTAATTCCCCTCAAACCCTTTACCTGCGACCGTAAACGGTCTGGCCCGTCCGATATTATTCAGTATGCCGATTGAGATAATATTGACCACCAGTGACGATCCTCCATAGCTCACCAGCGGCAGGGTGATTCCCGTTATCGGCATCAACCCGACGGTCATGCATGTATTTACGATCACCTGTACCATCAGCATTGTGATTATTCCGACGGCGATCAGCCTGGCGAACGGGTCGGTATTATTCCATGCGATCTCCATCCCGCAAGCGACGATAACCGCGTACAGCAAAAACACAACAAAACAGCCGACAAGCCCCCACTGGTGTGCGATTATAGCGAATATGAAGTCATTGTGGCGTTCCGGCAGCAGGGGGTGTTTGATATACGGTCCTTTGCGAAAACCGTATCCTGTAAGCCCTCCGGACGCTATAGCCAGTTTGCTGTGCAGCAGATGGTATCCGCTGTATTGCTTCCATCGTGTTTCGCTGAAGTATTCTCTGCCTGTCAGTGCTTTTGAGAATTCCCGGTCGGTCTTGGCTTTTTCGCGTATCTTTTCGCTTTGCAGCAGAAAGCTGCTTATCCTCGACCGTTGGTACATATCGAGCTTTCCCCATAGCATAGGGCTTACAGACGCTCCAATAAGCAGGATTATCAGCAGGTGTTTAACCTTGGCACCGGCCACGAAAAGCATAGCGAAAAGTATCGGCATAAGCAGCAGTGTCGTTCCCAGGTCCGGTTCTTTGATGATCAGCCCCATAGCAAGTACCGTCAGTGCAAACGGACCGACCAGACCGCGGAAATGGCGGTAATTCTTACGAAAACGCAGGTACCACGCCAATGCTAATATATATAGTATCTTGCATAGCTCTGAAGGCTGAATTTGCTGCTTAAACCCGCCGAAACCTATGTTTATCCACCTATAGGCATAATTCCTGCTGGGGACTATGGATGGAAGTATTTTTCCGTATTTGCACACCAGTATAAACGCCAGAACACACAGACATGCCGCATACATCCAGAAACTCAAAGGTCCAAGCCACCTGTAATCAATAAGGTTCAACAGGAAGAACGCAAAAAGCCCCGCACAGGCCAGCACAAGCTGCTTTTTCCAGAGGGATGCGCCGGCGACAGGCCCGTCGGCGTCGGCAGGGTGGCCTGACGCGTAAATGCTTGCTATGCCGATACTTATGAGACCAAGCATCGCGGCCAGCAGTATGACCCTTACTATTATCAGACGTCCCTGAAATACGTTAAGCATAATAAATGTCCATGACATGAAAACTTGAAACTTAAGGCTTAAAGCTTAAGGCTTATGGCTCATAATACAATGAATATCTGTGCTGGGAAATAAATATTCCCAGGTTCGCATTTTTTTTTTGTAGAAAGGCCAATTAATTCGCTGTTTAGAGCTTAAAAACACTGGTATTGCAGTTATTTTCGGCTGTTCGCAAGTTTTTTTACTAATTTTTATTTTTTTTCTTGAATGCGTCCACAGTTGATGGTAATATAGGGGAAGTTAGCAAGGCCCTGTTTTCAGTGTTGTTAGAGACAATCTGAATTCAGGGGTTATTACAAAGAGAGAGACCTGATTTGGTGCGTTGCCGGACAGGTAAGAATAGAGAAGAAGTGTTAAAATAAAGAAAGGGAAGGTGTTTTATGAAGAAGTTAGTATTAACTATGCTCGTAGTAGCACTGGCTATCCCGGCAATGGCCGCGGATATCAGCCTCACCGACAATGGTGACGGTACTGGCACAATCGTGCTTACAACAGCCGCCGGCGAAAATGTTCGCGGTCTGGCTATTGTCGTTGAGTCAGCAAATCCAATCACAGCAGTTGCTAAAGGCGACGCAGTATTCAACGTATTTATGGATGCCGCTTACGAAGCCGAAGCAATCACACCTGGCAGCTACGCTATTGGCGATGGCGAGCCTGTTGCTGATCCTGATGCTAAAGGCACAATCGCTCTTGGCGGAACAAGGATCTCGCTTTGCATGGGTGCTCTTGACGAAACAGGCAACCAGGCAGCAGTTCCTGCTGGAACAATCGATGTTGCTACAATCACAACAGCTTGTGGTGAAGTAACAATCACAGCCGACGCACTTCGCGGCGGTATCGTAGGCGATGCAGTAGTAGCTGGCACAATTGCTGGTGGACCTGTTTGTGATGGCCCTACTCCTTGTGTTGGTGACGGAAATGGCAGTGGAGTTGTTGATACAAGTGACCTTGGTGACATGGTTGCTCTCCTCAGTGCAAATCCTTGTGATATTGATGGATGGCCTGGTTCTTGTGAAAACTATGGATACTGCGAGTATAAAGTTACAGCCGTAGGCAATGAAGTTTTCGACATGAATGGCGATGGCATGGTTGATACAAGTGACCTTGGTGACCTTGTTGCTCTTCTCAGTGCAAATCCAACTGATATTGATGGATGGCCTGGTTCTTGTGAAAATTATGGATACTGCGAATATAAAGCTGTTTGCCCATAATGCTAGTCTAAGTAGTTAAGTAGTTAAATTTTAAAATCTAATTGTTAATTATTTGTTGCTGCAAATTATCTTGTGTAGAGGTAGGTGAGCGGTGACAAGATTTATGAAAAGGAGTAATTTAAGATGAAAAAGTTAATCGTAATTTCAATGGTTTTAGCTATGGTTGCAGTCGCTTCGGCTGGTGTAGAATGGGTAATCACCCTTGACCCAAGCACTAATGTTGCAAGTATTGCTCTCAATGGAGCTGATATCACTCAGTTCACCCTTGCTCTTGATGCTGGTGTTGGTAGTGGTACTTTTTCTGGCCAGACTACTAATGCTGGTTTCGATTTCACCAATCCTCTGCTCACGAACAATGGTCTTATTCCTGGCCCCACGCCTCATAAAGTTTTGCAGGCAAAGGGTGGCTTAGCAGTTGGTGCTCCTGCTATTACTGGCGACATTTGGACAGTTTCATTTGCAGCTAATGCAATTCCTACAGATGTTATCGTAACTGGTTGGTATAAAGATACTGCCGGTGGTAGTACTCAGAACGCAATTGGCAGTTTCACAATTGTACCAGAGCCGATAACTATGGCTCTTCTTGGTCTTGGCGGTTTGTTCCTTCGTCGTCGTAAATAATTACGGCTTTCGATTAGAACTGAGCGTTAAAGCTTAGATAAAATTTAAAAGAGACAGGCTTTCGGGTCTGTCTCTTTTTTTGCGCGCATATCTTTAATTCCCCCAGTTTTAATCGTTAAACTGAGTTTTATAGCTCTTCATTGTGCTTTCGGATTCTAATTAACAAATTTGTCATATTTAACTTGACAATTATGAGAATAATGGTAAGATACTGTTAGTTGTTAGGGGTAAATTATATTATACGGTATTTGGGAGATAGTTACGCAGGGGTCAATTTGTCTATTTGCAGTTTTTTGTAATTCCATATCTATGGCCCGTAGGCTCGCTAATTTCCTGTAAATAAGATATTGCAATTTTTTAGATATTACTTGTTGATAGATTTGATGATATTTTTTGAAAGGAGACAAAAGTGAAAAAGTTAGCATTAATACTGTTGGTTGCAATTTTGGCAATGCCTGCTTTGGGCGAAGATGTTACTCCCTGCAAGGGGGACGCAAATGGCGATGGAAAAGTTAACCTGAGTGACTTTGGTGATCTGGTTATCCTTCTTACTAATCACCCAGGCCCTTGGACTGATTTGTGTTACAATTATGGTTACTGTGATTATCAAATTTATCCTACAGATCCAGACTATAAAGCTGTTTTAGACATGGACAGCAATGGTGTAATTGACCTAAGTGACCTTGGTGATATGGTTATCCGGCTTGCTAATAATAAGGGTGACGAGCCTGGTTGGCCTGGTTCTTGTTACGATTATGGTTACTGCGTTTATGAATATGTTTGTCCTTAGCAATTGTAGTCAGGTCGCAGAATTTTTGAAATCGATTAGTTAGTATGTAATTTGTTTTAGAGGGAGTGGTTTATTATGAAAAGGTTGATTGTAATTTCAATGGTTTTAGCCATGGCTACTGTGGCTAGTGCTGGTGTTGAGTGGGACATAAGTTATGATCCTGCTACACTAACATAACAGCAAGTATTGCTTTAGTTGGTGATGATATCATTCAGTTTGACTTGGGGACTCCAGCTGTTGTGAGTCCAGTAAATGGTACTTTTTCTGGCATGACCACAAATGCTGGTTTCGATTTTACTAGTTTGGCTACCAAAAATGGTGCTGCCCCTGCTGGCCTGAATAAGGTTTTGGGAGCAAAAGGCCTCATAGCGGTTGGTGCACCTGCTATTACTGGCGATATTTGGGCTGCTACATTTACTTTTGATGCTCCAATCACAGCTTACGTTAATTTTGATGTTGGTGTTGCTGCATATGCTAAGGATTCTACAGGCGCTTCAATGGCTATTGACTTCCCACATCTAATTCCAGAGCCGATGACAATGGCTCTTCTTGGTCTTGGCGGTTTGTTCCTTCGTCGTCGTGTATAATCTTTATGTTTGATCTAAGCGTTAAAGGTTAGATACATTATTTTGTCATACCTTTTTTATAGAGGTCAAGTTGTTTCTGCAGCCTGTTAATAAGTTTCTTATCGCCTTTGGCCTTTGCCAAAACCAGTGCCTTTTCTGTGGTTTTGATCGCTTCACTGAAGTTATTGTTGGCGGCATAAGCAGCAGCCAGCGTATCCAGATACTGCGGATTTTTCGACTGAGTTAACTCGCATGCTTTCTTTGCAAATACCAGTGCTTTAGAAGGATCCTCACTATGGATTTTATTGGGAAAGATCATAAGTATCCGTGTAAGGGCATTGAGTGTTCCCGGCTGTTCGGGGTCCAGCTTTAAACTTTCCTGAATTTGAGAAATACCAAGGTCGAACTTTTTCAGTCTGACATAAAGAAACCCCAGTTTGCTGTGTACTTCCGCCACTTCGGCCGGGGAACTTGTTTTGTCCTTTGCCATTAACTCCAGAGTTTTTTCGAGCTGCCTGGCTTCTTGTTCTATTTTCGCGCTATTGCCGAAATCCGGAATACTGAGACCTTTCGAAGGAGCAGAAATTGAAGCATCGGGCTTTTCTCCAACGCCGGCTGTATCTCCATTTTTCTCAGTAGTCTGAGCTTTGTATTTAAGTGTATTATTTAAACCGATCAGATCTTTCGGGTCTATTTTGCCCTGCCCCAATATCGGCCCCAGTTTATTCTTGAGCGTAGCGGCATCAAGAGATTGCTTTTCTAATGAGTCAGTTTGTGCGTCCTTATTTTGCTTAAGCATGAATTCATGATAACCGATCATATCTTTCGGGTCAGTTTTGCTTTGATCAAAGGTGAAGTCTTTTTCTACACTACTGCCGGTGAGGTATCCCAGTGACTCCAGACGCTTAATTGATTCTGCATCGAGTGGTGCGTCTTCCTGGTCATTTCTTTTAGTGATTGTCTGTTCGAGTGTTTGCGCAAGCTTATCTCTGAGTATCCGTGCTCTATGAGGCTCGGTTTCTACCAGGTTTGTAAGTTCACCCGGGTCTTTCTGGATGTCGTACAACTCCGGTCGAGTTGTTTGGATGTACTTCCACTGCTTTCCGGTGAGGCCAAGCAGGGAGTTGGCTTTGAATTTTGTCGGATATAAGCTCTCGGAAAAGAGATACCTGTCTTTGTTTTCAGGCGGCTTATTACTAAAGTAAGGAGTCAGTTTTTTTCCTTGTATTGGTGATGGGGGTTCTATGTCCAATAAGTCGCACACCGTCGGGACAATATCGATGATGCCAGCTGCATCGTCGATTCTTTGCGGTGTATTTGAGCCTGGGAGTTTGTATATCATAGGCACTTTTATCGCGCTTTGGTATATAAAATACATGTGGGTATCTTCACCGTGCTCACCGAGCATTTCTCCATGATCTCCGGTTACTATGATCAGGGTCGATTCATACATGCCAAGGCTTTTGAGTTTGGCAATAACTTCACCGATGCAGTGGTCCGTATAAGCGATCTCACCTGCATAGGGACTTTCTTTAAACTTAGTTGCGAACGGTTCTGGCGGATTATATTTCGCATGCGGGTCGTAGTAGTGTAAAAAGAGAAATATCGGGTTGTCGCTGTGTTTTTCCAGCCATTCAAAGGCCCCTTTATTGACTTCTTCTGCTCGGCGTTCGCCTTTGTTCTCCTCAAAATGGTCATCATAATTATCAAACCCCTTTTTAAGGCCATGACGTGCATTTAATACTTGTGCGCCTACAAAAGCGGCAGTTTGATACCCATTTTTTTTGAGTAATTCGGGTAAAGCTGTATTGGGTATGTCAAAAAAGTCTATATTATCGTGTTTACCATGTTGTGGTGGTATTGTTCCAGTTAGCATTGATGTGTGGGCTGGCAGGGTTAGCGGTATTGGCGTTATTGTATTGCGGAATAAATATCCCTGGGCAGCAAGTGCATCAATGTTTGGTGTTGTTTCTTTCTCATATCCATAGCAACTGAGATAATCTGCCCGGATGGTGTCCATACTTATTAGCACTACATGCCGAATAGGAGGTGTAGAAGGCTTTTTTTGTGTCACAAACCAAACACTCACACACGCAAGCAGAATGACGAGGACGATCAATAAATTTTTATTAGCAGTCATAAAGCACCATTTGATTTGAAGTAATAAGCCGTTGCGGGGTATTTATTAGCATTTAGCGACATCAGCAGCATTAAATACCGATTCCTTAAACATTCACGTTTCTTTTAACATATTTTCAGTAAATTCATTTGGATAGTTTTATTCTTGCCCCTTCGTAAGAAGGTGAGGGGCAAAATAAAACGGTAAACCTGCGGTATGCTTTTCACGGTTTCGGCTGTATGGACCTGATAAATAAGCTTATTGCCCGAGAAAGAGTGATCTCATCCCTACTCCTTACCGTCCTTTTTTAGCTTTTCCAGCCTCATCTTTTCAGCAGACTCCTTTTGCAGCTCGAACAATTCTTGCAAACCCTTTTTTATTTTTGCCTTTTGTTCGGGAGTCTGTTCTGGTTTCTTAGTCTGCGATTCTAGTGCAGCCTGTAGCTGTTTATGCAAGAAATCGTTTTCACGCTTTAATCTTTCGTTTTCGCCAAGGATTAAAGGAGCCATTGCCATAGTACCCTGCAATGTATTGGTATTTTCTTCCAGGATTTTCTCAATGGATTCCACCTTAGCCCGTAATTCTGTGTTTTCCTGCTGGCACTTGGTTAATTGCTCGTCCTGGCAGCCTGTTAGTAGTATCGCTGTTAGTGCCATGATTGCTATTGTCGCGATTTTTCTTAGTTTCATGGTTTGGCTCCTGTTAGATAATAAGATTTCGGATTTCAGATAATAGATTTTACAACATCATTTGTAATTTGCAACATTTTTTCCCGGTGGCTGCCGGGGTTTTTAGCTTTTCATTTTGGCTCTACCTCGGTATAATACCATGCTAATATGAATAAAGTCTATTTTTTAAGGGAAATATGATGAAGAATCTGATCGCTGTACTAATTGTTGTCGCTGTTATCGCTGCCGGATGCGGCGCGCTGAAAACCAACGAACCCGTAATCAAGGAATGGAGCGAGACTGTTGACGGAAAACCTGTCTATTATATGACTATCGACGGGATCATGGTCCATGAGACAGATCCTGCCAAGCAGCCCCTCCCGCCTGTCGTAACACCCGGAACCTATCCGCTTGGTGATAAGCCCGGAACTCCTCCGTCAGACGCGGTCGTCCTTTTTGACGGAACCGAAGAGTCGTTTAATAACAACTGGGAGCATATCAGCTCCAGAAATACGAAATGGTTGTACAAAGACGGGGCGATGGTGCCTGTCAAAAAAGCAGGCGATCTCCGCACAAAGCAAAAGTTCGGTTCGTGTCAGCTTCACGTTGAGTTCGCAACCCCGACAAAGATCGAAGGTGAAAGCCAGGGCCGGGGCAACAGCGGTGTATTCCTGATGGGTACGTATGAAGTCCAGATTCTTGACAGCTATGAGAACGACACATACGCAGACGGCCAGCTCGGGGCACTCTACGGCCGCAAGAAGCCGCTAGCCAATCCAGCTCTCAAACCCGGTCAATGGCAGAGCTATGATATTATTTTCGACCGCCCGATCTTCGATACGGACGGCAAAGTTGCTAAGAAAGCTCAATTTACAGTTTTGCTTAACGGAGTCGTAGTTCAGAAACATGTAGTACTAAGCGGCGGAACCGGCTGGAATGGACCGAATTGCGCAACGCACTACAAAGCTCATCCAGACAAACTGCCGCTGCAAATCCAGAATCACGGCAACGAAGTCATTTTCAGAAATATCTGGATAAGAGAACTTGCTGATTAGCCCCGACGTGAAGTCGGGATTTCGCTTCGCTCAACAACGATAAGCTATGGATAAGATAAAAGACCAGCTTGCCGGTGAGAAGGAAACTTTATCGGCGATGGTTCGTATTTATTGCTCCGGACACCACAAGCAGGGCGGTAAGGATCTTTGCGACGATTGCCGTCAATTGCTTGACTATGCTTTTGCACGGCTTGACAGGTGCAGGTTCGGCATAGAAAAGCCTGTATGCTCGAAATGCACCGTCCATTGCTTTAAGCCTGAAATGCGCGAGAAAATCCGTAAGGTGATGCGTTATTCCGGGCCTAGAATGGCCCTGAGGCACCCGGTTACGGCGATTTGTCACTTGATACGCAGTTTACGTAAGTCATGAGCGGGTTGTTGAAATTTGACAGTATTACACTAATTGAGTCGTAATTTTCGGTCTTTTTGCTTGAATTGGCCCGGGAATTGCCTGGAAATATTCAAAAGCATGCAAAAGCTGGAAATGTTATGGTTGATGTTTCCAGAGAAGATGATATAATTGTAATAATTGTAGAAGACGATGGTATAGGTTTTGATGCCAGCGAACGTCTTTCATTGATAAGTAAGGATTCCGGTTTCGGGCTTTTCAGTATCAGGGAGAGGCTTAGCTATTTTAAGGGAAGCCTTAAATATAGTATCAAGCCCAGGGGCCGGAAGCAAGGTAATTTTAAAGGCGCCTTTGAAAAAAGGTGAGGTTGACTAAGAAAGTAGGGTCTATGGCAATTAAAGTAGTAGTGGTGGATGATCATGGTGTGCTTCGCGAAGGTCTACGTTTGTTGATCGAACAGCAGGCAGAACTGGAACTTGTAGGTGAGGCAGAAGACGGCCGCAAAGCGGTAACGATAGTCGGCCAGTTAAAGCCGGATATTGTTTTGATGGATGTCAGTATGCCTGGTCTTAACGGTATTGAGGCAGCAAGGCAGATATTGGTAGAGAACAGCGAAGTTAAGGTTCTGGCTCTTTCTGCGTACTCCAACAAGCGTTTTATAACCGAGATGCTCAAGATCGGTGTTTCGGGGTACATACTCAAGGACAGTGCAAGCGAAGAACTCGTTCGTGCGATTTTCGCGGTAGCGGCCGGCGATAATTATCTTTGTCCGAAAGCTGCTAGCCTCGTAATCGAGGATTACAAGCAGAACAGCAAAACATTTGTCAGTGGTTCTCCGCTCGATATTCTAACGGCGAAAGAGCGTGAATTGCTTCAGCTCCTTGCCGAGGGAATCTCAGCGAAAGAGGCTGCCAAGCTTTTACACGTCAGTGTTAAGACGACAGATGCCAGACGTCGTGAGACCATGAATAAGCTGGGCATATCCAGCATGGCTGAACTTACCAAGTTTGCCATTCGCGAAGGTCTTACCAGTCTTGAGTTCTAGATTCCGCTGAATGTCTGATCTGGTCGTTTTGGAAATATTGCAACTTTTTTTGAAATATTGAAAAAAGTTGCAATAAATCTTCTTGTCACAGGCTTAAAATTCATTATTATACTAGTAATGCGTTAGGAATATCGTTTTACTATGGTCTTAATTTGGGAAAACCTGTATGGATGATGGGAAAATTAGAATTCTAGTTGTTGATGATCATGAGCTTTTGCGTTCCGGTATTAAGATTTTAATCAAGCGTTCAAGTGAAGTTGAAGTTGTCGGTGAAGCGTCTACAGGCGCTGAGGGCATGAAGCTTGTTGCCGAGCTTTTACCTGACGTTGTGGTTCTGGATGTTAAACTTCCAGACGAAAACGGAATTGATCTTGCACGTCAGATTTGCGAAGATTTCCCCCAGGTCAAGGTTCTTGTAATATCGGCTGATCTTCTTAAGCATATAATCGACCAGGCGATAAGTGCCGGTGCTCAGGGAGTAATGCTTAAGGAATCAGTTTATACCGAGTTGGTCGACGCGGTTATCGCGATCCATAACAATAAGCGTCATTTCTGCAGCCGTGTAAAGGAGATTATCGCAATCGATTGGGCGGGTAGACTTCAGACGGATAAGTCGGCAAGTCTTTCGGCATTGAATACTCGCGAGCGTGAAATTGTCAAACACATTTCCGAAGGCAAGTCTATCAAAGATATCTCGGAACTCGTTAGCCGCAGTACTAAGACAGTTGATGCGAACCGTCGTAACATTATGAAAAAGCTTGGTATAGACAGTGTTCCCGAGTTGGTGAAGTTTGCAATTGCTGAAGGGCTTACTAATCTTGATTAGAGTTTTGCATGACGGGGAGTTTAGTTCTGCAAGCGAGTTTGAGACGATAAAATTTATTTAAATAAAAAAAGACTCCCGGCCGAAACCTGGAGGCTTTTTTAATTGCTATTTTTCTATCTTAGAATGCAAGTCCAACTTTCAAAGTAGCATTGTTGATGAGTTATTTGCAGTTTTTTGGTTAGTATTTGTTGAAGGTTCTGATTTCGTCGATGGGCTTTCTGTTTTTTGGGCGGATTTGCTCTGAGCCTGGATAGCCTACACTGATTACCAGTTCTACTCTTTTGTTTTTTGGGATTTGCAGAAGTTTGTTGACTTTCCTATCGGCGAACCATCCCATCATGCATGTTCCGATCCCTTCTTCGGCGGCCTGGAGGCAGAAGTGTTCGGCGGCGATGCCTATGTCGATCATTTTCAGTTGCCGGTTTTTTACCAGGCTTGCAAGTTTTGCACTCAGTTTTTGCTTTTCTGATATTACCAGAACCAGCACGGGTGCCTGAGCGGAAAAACGATTTATTGAGACCAGGTTGCTGTAGGTCGCCGAGGCAACTTTGTTTTTCAGCTCTTCGTCATCGATAACAACGAATTTCCACGGTTGGCTGTTGCATGCCGAAGGTGCCAGCCGAGCGGCTTGAAGACATCGTTCGATCTTGTCTCGCTCGACAGGTTTTTCCAGGTATCCGCGTACGCTTTGCCGCTTTTCTGCAAGTTTAAGAAAATCCAAAGTAACTCCTGTTTAAATCGTTGATATTAGAATAAACATTATAACCGCAAAGGATATATCCATCGGCGTTGATTATCAAGAGTTAGTGTTTAATTTGTTATACATTTTCGACTGTTGTTGTTTTTTTGCAACATTGCATGGGTGGGTTAGCCGTTGTCTGGATATTGCCCGATAATCAGGATGATTGTTCAAGTTTACGGCAGAATTGTGTGAATAGATTTGTATTTATGTTGCAAAAAAACAACACGGTGATTTATGAGTAAATTTTTTTTGAGTTTACGGCCGGATGGAAGATATTATAAAACCTTGTTATTGAATAGCTTAGCGATTTCATGGGGAATCTGTTGTCTTCTGCGGTTTTTTGGCACGCTACTTGCTCTTACGTATTAAATACGACTAAATCAAGGCACATTTAAGCTTGAGGAAGGTGAAGGTGTCTTGTTCGGAGTCAAAGCTGTTGATTCAGCTTTGCAAGGGTGTTGTAGGAGCCAGGCTTAAATGAGTCTGGCTCCCTTTTTTTTGCGCCGATCGCGAAAGGCCAATTTTATCATTAGACTTTGCTCGATAATCATTTATACTTGGCGTCTATGGAACGAAGTATATACCGAATTATTGATGTGAATTTTAATCGCGGCCGCGAAGCTGGGCGTATGATCGAGGAGTTTTGCAGGTTTTCGCTTAATTCTAAACCCCTTAGCTCGCAGGCAAAGGCGATCCGCCATCAGTTGTGCGCCGCTATCGGCAAACTGGATGCTGATGTGCTTTTGGCAAACAGGGATTCGAGTACCGACGTAGGCAGGGGGCTGGTTATTCAGGCTCAGCACAAACGGGGAGATATAAAGGATTGTTTTGTTGCCGCGTGTAAACGCCTTACAGAGGCCCTTCGTGTTCTTGCAGAGGTTACACAGACGCTTGATCCGGCTGTCGCCGCGGCTATTGAGAATTTGCGATTTGAGGCTTATACGCTTGAAAAAGACGCATCTCTGGCCGCAAACGCCCGCCAGAAGTATAGGAATGTCCGCCTCTATGTGCTGATAACTGTAAGGCCCGGCGACAGCATTATAAAGATTTCAGAGCTTGCCTCAAAATGCATCAGCGGCGGTGCCGATTGCATTCAGGTACGCGCCAAGGGTCTTGATGATTGTGACGGGCTTGCGATTTCTCAAGCCGTTACGGCTTTATGTTCCCAAGCGGGTGTGTTGAGCATTGTTAACGACCGTGTGGATATAGCAGTACTTAGCAATGCCGGAGGTGTTCATTTCGGGCAGGGTGATCTGACCGTTGCCCAGGGCAGGAGTTTACAGGTTTCGCCGCTTGTTTTTGGTTACAGCACTCACTCGGTCGACCAGTTGAATGCCGCGATAGATTCAGGTGCCGATTATGTCGGCATCGGGCCGGTCTTTGCCACTGATACTAAACCCCATGAGAAAGTTGCCGGTCTCGAATATATAGAGCAAGCGGCAAAGATCCTTGAAGGCAGCGGCGTTGGGCATGCTGCTATAGGGGGGATAACCCTTGAAAATGTCGAGCAGGTGCTTGCAGCCGGAGCCAGAACGATGGCTGTTTGTTCGGCGATTACGGATTCGGACGATCCTGAAGATATGTGCAGGCAGTTTGTAAGGAAAATACATGCTTTTTCGTAAAACCTTTGCCTTGTTGATGTTATAGTCCTATAATTCAAGTTTCAAGCAAAATGCTTATTGTTGAGCATTGGTTTTATTGCTGATATTTCGTTGAAAAGTGAGTAAATTGCGCTTTGTTTTTTAGTTTTTGTGGAAGTTATCCACTTGCGATAGCAGTAAAACAGGAAATTCCGGCTACGTCCTATATTTATGTAGGCCAGATATTTAATGATTGACGCATCAAGATTATTTGCCGGGCGTCAGTGTTTCCTTTTTTTGTA
>JAIPFN010000097.1 GCA_021736615.1 Phycisphaerae bacterium
CCGCTATCGCCCGTAACAACGATCTTATACTTGCCGGGCTTTAAATCTTTAGGAATATCCAGGCTCAACCGGTACGCCGTCTTTTCCGACTTGTACGACTGCAGCACAACCGTCGCCCCAACCTTACCGCCCGGCTTTACCTTAACATCGTCAAGCTCGATCGACGAGAAATTGGCGATCATATTATCCGGCTTGATATTTATCTCAAAATCCAGCGAATCAATCTCGGCATCGCCAAAGGAATTGTTCATCAGCAAAGTAACCGCGCCAACGGCCTCGCCGACAACATCATTGATCGAACTGCCCGACGAAACATTTTCAAACTTGATCGGATCGAAACCCTTAACACCGATCCCCGCCTTGTACTCGACCGTATGTTCTTCAGGCAGCGCACCCTGCATCTGAGCCGCCCCGGCAAGAACCGCCTGCAAAAGCATCGGCGTATAAAGCCTGTGGTACGCCATCTTGCAATTAAAAACCTTATCCTCGACAGCGTCAAAACGACTAACCTTAACCCGCAGCGGAATCAGCCTGGCCTTGGCACCGGTCCTGCCGAATATCGCAGTCGATTCATCCGCCCGGAAAGCACCGCTGATCTTACCGGCAGTTGCAAGCTTAAACGAAAAATTCATATTGGAAACTACAGTATGCACTTTTCCTGCCGCCATAGGAAGGTCAACAGCCCCCTGCCCGAGAAAACTGTGCCCGAACCCGTAAACCTTATCCCCGACAACCTCGGTAACCGTCCCGAAACCGGCCATCGAGATATCCCCGCTAACCAGCGGTATAGCAAGCACCCCGCCGGGAACATATTTGACATCCTCGCCGGATTCATCGCCGCTATCGGTCCCGCCGCCGGCAAGCGGCACAAGCCCGGTCGCTTTAAGATCACCGGCGAGCGACTGACAAACCTCCGGAGAAAACGAAGTAACCAGAGGACACGGCAAAGCATTAAACCCGCCTGCCGTATTTTGAGCCTTTGCAAGCGAACCAAAAACACGATCTCTCGCAAAGGCCAGGTCCAACGGCTTACTGAAATCTATCATCGAAGCATTAACATTCTTACTCGAAACAACCGCCGACGAATCAACAACACTGCCAACCCGCAGCATCTCCTCAATCGGGGTAACCATATAGAGCGGATCGACCGAAAAACTCCAACCCGCCGCCAAAGCCCCCGCCATCCTGCCGTCAATATAAACCGGAGAACCGCTGCAGCCCTGAACAGGCCCGATATGCTTGAAGGCCTCATCGGTACCGACAACCAGAATCCCATCAAGCCCGGGTTTCTGATTATAGACGACGCTGACGACCTTAAGAGGGTATTTCTTCGGCTCGCTGCCTTCAAGAACGGTAAGGCAATAAGCATCCATTCCCCGCTTGACCTCATCGACTGAAATATACTTGCTTTTATCCAATCCAAAAGCGAAACTGCCGATAAACAGAACGAAAAAAACGAAATATTTGAAATTTGACAAAGTTTTAAAACTAATAACCATCAATTTATCTTTCTTTTAAGGGGAATTTTGCATTTTCCAGGCTATTTTCAAGAAAAAAAATATTCAATACAAAATTTTAGTATTTGCAAACAGCTATTGCAAGTTAAAAGCAAACTTTCTATAATACTAAGCTATTAATCCCTGACAGACCGTTTATTCTCAGGGAAACAGGATTATATTCTAAATAACGTTTGCCCGGCTGAATTGTTCCCGGCAATTTAACAGGTTCTTTGGATAACGAGATTTTTTATTCCAAAGACCACAGATTTGACTGAAAAGAGGTAATAATATGGATGCTGAACATCGTCATGAACTAAAAACTAACGAATTAGCCGACTGGATCGCTCATTTCCCTGAATTTCTTAAGAGAAACAGAAATCAGATCATAGGCGTAATACTGCTAATTGCTGGTGTTATTAGCTATTTTGCCTACAAAAACCGCAATCTGAAGGTCGAAAACAAAGAGCAAGCCGAGGCAACCAACCAGATGCAAATGATAGAAAAAAGCAAGATCGACGTCATTAGGAGCGCTATGGCCGGTGACGTGATCGAATCTGCCGGTTTTGCCGATTCTGCCGACGCCCTTGAAGTTGCCGCCAAAGATGCCGATCACCCACTCCATGCCGCACTCGCTCTGATCAAAAGAGGTGAGGCCCTGCGTGCCGAACTACACTTCGCCGCCGAAGACCCGGGCAATGACAAAATCGCCTCAAACATCAAACTGGCAAAAGAAGCATACGACCAGGCCCTGATAAAAGCAAAAGGCAATCCAGCTCTTACTGCGATGGCCACATACGGACTTGGACTGTGCGAAGAAGAAATCGGCGATTTCGACAAGGCTGCCGAGATATTCAAAGGCATAGCAGCCAACGAAGCCTTCAAAGGCACCATCTTCCCGGCCCAGGCACAGTTCAGACTCGACGTTATGGAAGACCATAAAAATCAGTTCACATTCGTCGATGCGCCGGCCCCGGAAATCGATATCCCGGAAGGTTTTGACAAAAGTGCGATAGATGCTCTAATGCGTGGTGATAACCACATGGAAGGTGTCTCTGACGATAAAAAACCGGAAAATACAACTCCCCCAGCCGTAAAACCAGAAGACACAACCCCGCCAACGGTAACTCCTGAGCCAACTCCGGAACCAACTCCGGAGCCAAAACCCGAGACTGAGCCCAAACCGGATACTGCACCCAAAACAGATGACACTTCTGAAAACGGTAACGTTTACGAGGTCGGCCCCCAGCCGCCCAAAGCTCCGGATACCGAGTAATAGTTTTGATGCCAAATACGCACGATTCAATACCTGAACCGGAAAACTTCGACGAAGACAATTTGCCGGAGGCTATCGTTGTCGACGACACCGCCGATCCCGACGGCGAGATAATCTCCGTCCTTTGCGACGACGAGCCGGGCGAGCATTTTATAATCACCGTCGGCCCGACCGTAAAGAAGAAACGTCTGGACATATACCTGCAAAGCCGGTTCAGCAGATTCAGCAGATCACACATCCAGACCCTGATAAAGGAACAGGGCGTAAACGTCAACGGCCTTGCGGCCAAGGCAAGCACAAAGCTCAGCGCCGGCGACAAAGTCGACCTGATCGTACCTGCCCCAAAGAGTAATGAGCTCATAGCCGAGGACATCCCAATAAACGTCATCTACGAAGACGACGACATGATAGTCCTCAACAAGCAAGCCGACATCATCGTCCACCCGGCAAGGGGCAACAAAAGCGGAACCCTCGTCAACGGACTGGTCTATTATGCAAACCAGCTCTCAAGCATTAACGGCCACTTCAGACCGGGCATAGTCCACCGCCTCGACAGAAACACGACCGGCGTAATGGTCGTCGCAAAAAACGACCCGGCCCACTGGCAGCTCGCAAAACAGTTCGCCGACCGCACTACGCAAAAGACATACATCGCCGTCATCCACGGCGTACCGCAGCTGACCGCCGACTGCATCGATCAGCCGATAGGAACAAACACATCTTTCAGAGAACGGATGGCAGTCAATATGGAAGGCAAGCACGCCGTTTCGTTCTATAAGGTCCTCGAAGAGTTCCGGGGATACTGCGTGGTAGAGCTATCCCCAAAGACAGGCCGAACCCACCAGCTTCGCGTCCACATGCAGTACATCAAACACCCCATCGTAGCAGACGACATGTACGGCGGCAAGGTAATCTACAACTGGCAGGTAGAGGACAGACCCGCCGCCCCGGAAGAACCGCTGATAAATCGCACCGCCCTGCACGCTTGGAAACTCGAACTGGACCACCCGACAACCGGAAAGCGAATGCTATTCACAGCCGACCTGCCCGATGACATACAACACCTGATAAACAACCTCAGAGAGCACCGCAAAATAGAAACAAAAATAGAAGAAGTACAAAAAAGAAAAAGACCCCACGACATGTAACAAGAACCCAATCCGAACATTATTAAAAGCGCGGCAGCGCAAGTTGAAAATCCCGGCTTTACGTCGGGGCTGCCCGATCAGGCCCAACAAAAACAAACCAAACTCAAAAAAGTTGTAAGCAAGACCAAAAAACACCAAAGACATAATTAAAAAATCTTCATGTCCTTCATGCTCTTCATGGTAAATCCACGCCCTACCAAAGCAAAGGATCACCGGCCGAAGGACAAAACTCAGCGATAGTACAATTCTCACAATCAGGTTTTCTCGCTTTGCAGATATTCCTGCCGTGCCATATTATCAGATGGCTGAACATCGTCCACCCGCCCAACCGTTTTTTCGGCACGATCTCCATAAGATCGAACTCCAGCTTAACCGGGTCCGAGTTTTCCGACAGCCCCAATCGCCTGCTAAGACGAATGACATGCGTATCGCAGGTAATCCCCGGCGTATTGTATGCATTGCCCAGTATGCAGTTTGCGGTCTTTCTGCCGACTCCCGGCAGTTCGAGCAATTCTTCCATCGTATCCGGAACCTTGCCGCCGTGTTCGGAGATGATCGCCTTTGCCGCACCGATTATATTCTTTGCTTTATTCTTATAAAATCCGGTAGACCGAATATCCTGCTGAAACTCTTCGATATCGGCATTGGCAAAAGCCTCAACGTCCCTATACTTTTTAAACAGATCCTTCGTAACAATATTCACACGAACATCAGTACACTGCGCAGAAAGGATAACCGCCACCAGAAGTTGAGCAGGCGTCTCAAACTCCAAAGCAATCTTAGCACCCGGATAAGTCTTCTTCAAAATCGGAAAGATCGCATCAACCCGACCTTTAGCCTCAGCCTGAACAACCTTAACCTTTTTCTTCGTAACAGTTTTTTTCTTCGCAACCTTTTTCTTAGTCATCGATTCCCTCAACATCAAGTCAGATAGTTTTTTGTTGGTTATTCGTGATTCCTTGTTCGCTATTGGATATTCACTTTTTGCTTTTCACTTTTAAAACTCATATCTTTTTTTCTCTATCAACTAAAACTCCCTGAACCTTGAGTTTAGCCTGGCGTTTTAAACTTAAATTCATGACGAATACTTTTAGATAATACTTCAGAACTTACTGTATCTTTGTTTTCGTTTAAAGATGCTTTTTCCATTCCTGCTGAAAAGCTTTCTGTATCATATGGCAGATAAGCAACTTGTACTTCAACAATAACAGTAAGAGTATCAGTCCCCTGTCCATCAGTCTGGAGAGAAACATTTGCCTTCAAAGTACTTCCTTCGTCATTTGAGTCACCCGTACCTGAGCCAGGGCTGGACCCACCTTCCCAAACGTACTTGCCCTTCTTGGCGATACATTGGCTGGATGTTTGCTCTTCTAAGTCTATATCTATATTGCCGTCAGATGAAAAACAATCATTATCATTATAAATTCCAACAGCCCTGACATTTGCTTTAACCTTGTAATTATCTTCATCAAATTCGACTGTATAGTAAACTAAAAGCCCGAGTTGGTCATCCACAGGCCCTCGGTCATTTATTGGCGTCAACAAAATATCCATGCCAACAGAATCATCATCGCCGACATTCTTATAAATTTCTTCTTCCAATTCTGAAAAACGCTGCCGGGTTTTCTGTACAGCCTTGTTTCTTGCGTATACAGCTTTCGTATACGTAAAGATAAATATTGGGACAATTATTATAACTAGTGCTGCTAAAATGTAATTTACGGTTTTTCTTGTTTTTTGCTCGGCTCTAAAATAAAACCAAAGACAACTCATCAATAATGCCAGTGATAATATAACCCTGAACACTAGAATTGATGCAAATTTTGCCGCCGACGGTCCCAAGACCATGGCAATAGGAATCAACACTGCGGAAATCAGCAAAGATAATAATATCCAGATTAACAGCTTGTACATTTTTTACTCCTATGGTAAGTGTAAAACACCTATTTTAAAACTAATTTCCGTCTTTTCATATCTCTCTTTTTTCCTTCGTGTTCCTTCGTGTCTTAGTGCCTTTGTGGTGAAAAGCAACACAAACCGAACTAACAAAAGTTGCAAGCAAAACCCAACAAAACAAAAAACCATTTTAAAAACTTTTCTCTTTCCTGATAGAATACCAAATATATCGCCAAAACTCAACATTTTAATTTAACCCGGACTTGACATATTTAGTAGTGCAAAAGAAATGAAATTTGTTAGAATAGAGCTTATAAAAGGCGTTTGATTGAGTTATCATTATACCAAATTGAAGGTCGAATCAATTATTTAAGTTAGGGGAAAAAAGATGAAATACATTGCAACAACAATTTTGTTCGTGGGTTTTACACTATCCGCTGCTATTGCCAATACACTTCCGGATGACAAACCCTATCCCGAGTTCCAGGTCGGAGTCACCGGAATCAATGCCAAAATCAAAGATGGCGTCCTTGACATCACAAAAATTACGCCCGGCACTCCGGCAGACGGTAAACTCAAAGCCGGTGATGTGTTATTAGCCGTAAATGGAACATCGCTTGAGATACAAGACCCCCGCAACCCCCTCGGCGAAGCCATCAATAAAGCTGAGGGCACCGGCGGCACGATGGTCTTTACGGTCAATCGCGGCGGCAAAACAAACGATGTTGCCATTAAGCTCAACCCAATAGGTTCCTACAGCAAGACCTGGCCTATAAACTGCAATAAGTCTCAGCGAATTGTCGATGAGACAGCCGCATTTATAATCAAGCAAGGCGGACCGGGCAAAGGCATCACCGGCTACTGTGAGGGTCTTTTTCTACTTTCAACCGGCGAAGATAAATACCTGCCGGTCATCAAAGAATTCGCTCGCAGCGTCTCAACCGGCAAAGTAGGCTCCCATACATGGAACAATGGTTATCACGGTATATTTCTGGGTGAGTACTATCTTCGGACCGGTGATAAGCAAGTGCTGCCGACCCTCAAGGCGATTTGTGATGATTCCAGAGACCGGCAGTACTATGGTGGATGGAATCACTGGGATGGTCCCGGTCCCGGCTATGTCACCGGTGGTCTGATGAACCCTGCCGGTGTGCAGATTCTTACCACACTTATATTGGCACGCGAATGCGGAGTGGATGTAGACCTGGGCACTTATGACCGAGCACTAACCTTATTTTACCGTTTCGCCGGTCATGGAGCGGTTCCCTATGGAGATCATCATCCGACAATGTACCTTGGCGATAACGGCAAGGATGGCATGCTGGCGTGTGCTTTGACGCTGCTGCCCGATAAAAAATTCCAGGACGCGGCGCAGGTACTGGCACTCGGTGAAGTTGATAGCTATACTATGAATGAACAAGGGCACGGTTCGGCGTTTGGCAATCAGTTGTGGCGCGGCCTGGCTGGTGCACTTGTCACTGACAATATGATGGGCAATTACCGCCGGCATATGGATAAGCTCACCTGGTATTACGAACTGTGTAGAATGCCGGGCGGCGGTTTCATGGCTCCGCCTATGCCGGGCAGCGGACAACGCAGCATTGGCAGAGCACCGCAGTATGAGACCGGCCTGATTTCTCTGGCATATACATCGCACCTGAAAAACCTCCGCATCACTGGTAAAGCACGGACGGAATTCAGCGTAAAACATCAACCAACCGAAGTGGAGCGCAATTTGCCTTACACCGATTCCCGTAAGCCGGGCTATGTGGAAGGCGGCAGTGACCTGGGGCTGGAACCTCATGAGATATATGCCAAATTCAGCACGGGATACGGCGGATGGTGGAATACCCCTCATGCCGAGCAGATGCCGATCCAGTGGTATGCGACCATGATGCGTCATTACAATCCGATCGTGCGGTCCTGCGCCGCACATGGGCTTGGATACCTCGGAGAGCCCGCCATACCCGAAATCCTCAAGGCGCTCAACAGCCCTGACGAACGTCTCCGTGTTGCAGGTATGGAGGCGATCTCCGGTTTGCTTTTCTGGGGACCGGGATTTACGAAAGTAAAGATCACCCCTGATATGATCAAAAAACACTTCTTGTCCTATATTCTAAAACCCCTAAAAGATCCCAACGCGTCGATGTGGGAGAAACGCCATGCGTTGTATGTCTTGTCCAGAGCCGATAACGAAACCATTGCCGCCCAGACAGAGATCATCAAACCATACCTGGGTGACCAGGAGTGGTATCTGCGTGTGGCGGCGTGTACAGCCGTTCGCCCCCTGATTGAAGAGACTGCTTTGATAAAACCATTCCTGCCGGCCATGTTCGCAAGCTATGATGTCGATACAAATCTGCCATCACGCCGCTGGGGTGCTACCACCATATTCAAAGAGATACTGGCCAAAAACGACGACCTGAGAGCGGAGGTTATCGCACGCATGGCCGAATCGGTCAACGGAACTAAAATCAGAGACGGCTATAAGCAGCCCATTGACGTCAACAACATCTTTGAAACCATGCGGTATATTGACATGAAGAATCACCCGGAACATGTGATCGCGATTCTCCCTGCAATAGAACGCGTATTTCCTCTGGTAAGCGGTCAGGCAGGTAACTGGATATTCACCGGCGCACGCTGGGGCAATATCGGTCTTATCAAGGCAGCCGATGCCCTGGGCAAAGACGCCGCCCCGATAATCGCGAGCATGAAGGCCATGCTGCCGGAGATCAAGAACAGAACTCAAAAGGGTAGAGATGCCAAGACATATCAGGCCGCTCTGGATTCTGTAACAAAGGCCATTGAAAATTACGAAAAACAGTATGGCGTGGTTACCCATGCTGCTTTATGAAACAGAGGCTTTGCCCGATGAATCGGGATAGCTAAGCTAAGATATATGATGTTATCCCGGTTTTCCAAAATAAAACCGTGCAAAAATTTGAAATCTTGATAGTATATCAAAGGTCGTCGCGGCATCAGATCAAGGCAAGACTGAATAACTCAAACTGACCGTAATCAGCTTAAATATTGACGTAACTCATTAAAAGTGTTACGCAGTTTATATTTTTTAATAAAAATGCCTCGGCCGTAAGGCCGAAACCTTAATTCGTAATTAGTAATTAGTAATTCGTAATTTCAAACTGGCCAACCGGTCAGTTTGAGTAAATAACCATTTTAAATAATCAGAAAAGAGAACGATATGGGCGAAAAAAATAAAGGTAAAAAAGAAATACAGAAAAAAGCATTACTTAGTCCAAAGGAAAAACGACAGTTGAAAAAGGCAAAGAAATAAAATAGAACCGTAGAAGAATTAAAAAGTACACTGAAATACCTTGAGTATGAAGTCTCGATGCTGCTCCGCATTACCCGCTGACACTCTTGTTGTCTAAGCAATGCACAGTGCATGGTCGCTGTCCCGATGCAAATATACCTGTAATAATCATGGAGATTGATAAGATGGAAGAAAAAGATACGCAACTGCCCAGTGAGGACATCTCGCCGGAGGTTCTTAAACGCGCGATGAAAGCATTCAAGAAGCGACTTAAGCTTACAGCGTTGGATGAAGACTCACGGCTGGGCCGCGGAGCCCTTTCAGGCGGAGCCCAGGGTGTTTGTGCAATCCGACCGCCAAACCAGTTCCCGCCTGAAGTATGGCAGGAATTGCAACGCCAGGGCAAATTGCGAAACTCCGGACACGGCCTGTACGAACTACCAAGACTAAAACAATAAAAATCGGAATACCCCCACGCGTGGGATAATTAAAGGTTCCCGGTTAGAAGATCGTGATCCCTTCATTACTTAATCAATCTAATGTCGAGTCCAAACTCGCTATCCTTTTCTTCTGCCCAGTAAATGGTTGGCTGAGGTTTACGTGCTCGACACCATTGTGTGATTCGTATCCTGTTATCAGGTGATATCCTACATCCGAGAATGACGCCGCTTAATGCTTCAGGTGGATATGTTTTGGGGCCAGGACCATTTTTGTGATCGATGATCCTCCACTCCTTCTCATCTTCCCAGCCTTTTGCTTTCGTCAGCAATGCTTTGACCGTTTTTTCTGGATTAGGAGGTTCAATCAAATTAAGGCATGGACGCTCCGAACTGTAATGCACATTAAAAATCCTATCTCTCCTAAAAAAATCATTTGTTGTTTGAAATTCCAAACAGAAACCCGTATGATTGTCCGCATAATGCGACCACATCAGTATATCGTCTTTCTTTTGAGTCATACAGAAAATGCCCATTTCCTTCCGCATCTGTTCTGCAGTCTTCTTCATGGTCCTGAGTACGAGGGGGGTATCTTGACCAGCTTTTGCAATTCTAACTGCATCTGCATGCAACTCTTTTTCCGGTTTTTCTTTATATCTACCTATAGCGATTCCTTTACGAAGGCAATCTTTTACGCGAGATATCCTCTGCTTTTCAGTTCCCTCATAAGTCGTAGATATTTTTGAGTCAAATGGATCATTGAAACAATCGGGTGATTGGAAGTAAATCTCATTTTGCTTGAAAATACTCTCTGTCCACTCGTTAAAAGAACAGTACTTGTACAACAATTTAGGTAGCGTTGGGTTAATGCTTTCCTGCGAAGGGTTTGAACTTTTATGTGATGTTTTATGATACAGATTCATAGTGTCCTTTTCTTTATGGAAAACTAGAACAAGAACAATAGGGGACAGTCACCTATTATTAAGTGGTGCGCATCACCTTCTTTGTAAGACTCTTGCATTCTCTACTCTCTGCCGATTTTAATCGGCGCTTTCAGACTGTCCCTAATATTCCTATCTGACATTTCCCATTGAACTCATTGCTAAACATTATTCTACCTCCAAAGTGTGTTACTTTTGTGGTGGCTTCCCATGACAATTCTTATACCTTTTTCCACTTCCACACCAACAAGGTTGCCTTGGCCTCAATTTTGGACCTGACAATGGAGGAGTGTTATCTGGCTCTGCCGGACGAATTGACATATTACTCAAATTCATATGACGTTTTTCGCTGGTTACTATTACCAGATCTGGCATGTATGATTCCATTTTTACAAGATTAGAGTGGTAGCCAGATTTCGCACTTAAGCTACTATCTCGAGGTAAAACAATACTATTTAGTTGTTTTCCTATGGTATTATAAGCCAACTTTTCTTCGGACAGTTTTCTTATTATTTCAATTAGCTTGTCAACAATTGCTCTGGCTGGTTTTCTTTTTATAACGAGTTCAGTTAATATTTGCAAATCATTGTCTTGGATAGGCGGAAGGGTTCCAATTGAGCGTAATATGACAATGTCTCCATTGTTTGGTCTGGTTTCATTTCCAAAAAAGCACTCAAACTTATCATTTGCCGTTAGCTCATAAGTACACTTATCTAGATTTTCAAAATTAGAGACTAATGCATGAGCTAATAGTGGAGGATCATGGAGAGCAAGATAACCGGTGAACATAATTGATAATCGCTTATGCATTGGTTGGATGTTTTTTAATTGCCCGCTATTACAGAAGTACTTTGTAGCTTTTTCGGCAAATCGTTCAATTAATTCTTTTGCTGTATAATCTGGAGGTGCGCATTTGTTTAATGTGCGTAAAAGCCATTCTCTCGTGTTGAAACTTCCAGCCTTCGCTAAGCCTGTAAAACCAACCGCTAAACGTGCATTTTTGCAAAGCAAGATAATTGATTTATTGGATTCATCGTCTTGGACCACACCGTTCGCGATAAGGCGTCGATCCGAAACCTGTATGAATTGATCTGAATTACCGGCTGCAATTATTAATGTCATGATTATTTTTACATAACGCATGTGGTCAGTCGCGACACGTAACGGCATCGAACTGCACAGCAGTGTTATACACCCTACAATTTAATAACTAACACTTTATTAGTAATGGGTTAATAGGGGACAGTCACCTATTTTAAAACTAATTTCGGTCTTTTCTCATATCCCTCTTTTTTTCTTAGTGTTCCTTCGTGTCTTAGTGCCTTTGTGGTGAAAAGCAAAACAAGCCCAACCCACAAAAGTTGCAAGCAAAACCCAACAAAACAAAAAACCATTTTTAAATCTTTTCTCTTTTTTCTCTGTGGCCCTCTTTTTCCTCTGTGGCAAAAAAAGCAAAACAAGCCTAACTCACAAAAGTCGCAAGCAAATCCCAACAAAACACCAAAGACAATATTTTTAATTCGTCATTCGTCATTCGTAATTCGTAATTATCCCTTCAACATCGGCCAAAGACTCCAACTTCTCTCTAAGATCATCTTCACCGAACATACCGTTGAGGCGTTCGTCCTTACCGCCCGGCAGCAGCAATATCGTAACCGGTATCGATGGTTCCTTATAAATATCCTTAAGATCTCTCGTCGCCGCACTGTCTCTAAGCGTAGTATCTCCCAGGTACGCCCGCACTCCTTTTTGCTTCAGCAAGTCCGCGACATCTTTTTTGCTGTAGACAAACTTATTTACAACCGTACACGTCGTGCACCAGTCAGCCGTAAACTTTATCAGCACCGGCCGCCCTTCTTCTACGTCTTTAGCAATCGCCGCCGAATCATACTCAAGCCAGTCGACCGCTTTTCCGCCCGTCCCGGTCAGCAGCAGCCACCCGGAACCTACAGCGATTATTATCGCAACTGTCCGTATCGCCAGCTTGTGCCCGCGCGTCGTCGACATAGTAACCCATCCCCACATCCACACCGCCAGCGAAAGGAATACCGCAAAGTAAAGCGTATTGATCCTCATCTCCGCCGGAACCGCCGACAATATTTTCACGGCGATAAGCAGCATCAAAAATCCCAGTATATATTTCACATGATCCATCCACCCGCCCGGCCTCGGCAAGCTGTTAAGCAGCCCCGGTATCGAAGTCAGAATTATAAACGGAAGCGCCATCCCCACACCTATCAACATTATAGTAAACGTTGCAAGCCCAAGCGGCTGACTCTGTGCCCACGCAAACGCCGCCGCCAGAATCCCAAACCCGCAAGGCGTGCTAAGAAGCGCAAGCAAAAATCCCATCCCGATAGAACCCGAAAAACCTTCGCCGCTGCCTGTTTTGCCCGAAACCGATGCCGGCAGTGTGAAAGTAAACAACCCGAACATAAACAAGCCCATCACAACCATCAGCATCGACAGCCCAATATTAAACGCCGGTTCACGATTCAGGTCACCCCATTGCATAACCGTTCCGAAACCAAGTCGCAGCACAATGTTCGCACCGGCGATTATCGCAAAGAAAAGAAGTATCCCGATAGAAAACCCGATTCCCATCCCCACAGATTTACCCCTGCTCTTTCCGGACAAATTCCAGAGCCGTGTAATGATGATAGGAAGGATCGGCCAGACGCACGGCATAACGTTCATCAGCAAACCGGCTAGCAAAGCCAGTGAAAACGCGACAGGCATCGAAAACGCGGGCCCAACAATATCACCGCCGGCAACTTCACCGACACCATCGACTCCATCGTCTACCCGCTCAGTCACACCGCCGTCACCGCCCAAAGGAAATTCAAACGCCGCGTCAGACATTTTCGCACCCGCGTCGACATCGATGGTGGTGGTAAGTTCGACATCTTCGAGGAATTTACAAAGCTCTGCACAAACCGCACCGTCGATCGTAACGGCTAGCCGGACATTCCCTTTGCTGCCCTGGTCGACCTTAAACGGAATATAGACCGTAAATTCACCGTTGTATATGCCGTACTTCTTTTTGAAAAACTTATCGTCGTATTCCTTTGCCTCCGGATAGACCGCCTCGCCGAACACCACACCCTCGCCGCTGGGAGTAACCGTAAGCTGCCCCGTCTCGATCTGCTTTTTGTCGGCATAATAATGCCAGTCACCCCTGGTCTTAAACACCACAGCAAGCGCAGAATCCGCTCCGGGGCTAACCACCTTATGCTGAGCCGAAAGCTTGATAGAACCGGCATCTCCATCGATATATGTATCAGAGCTTGTATTTGCTTTCGCCAATCCGCCCGCTTCAAATGCAGCATTTAGTGCATCCATGTCGGCTTTAGTCGGCGAAACTGCACCTTTGTTGTAAACTTTTTCAAACAGAGGAGATTGCTCAAGAGCTTTAAAGGCCTCAACTGTCTTGCTGTTATCAGAAGCCTCAATTGCCAAAACGCTGCCGCTAAAAAACAGCAGACCGAACACTGCGGAATAAAATATTGTCTTTCGCATGTTATATCCTTTATTTAAGTCAACAATTAGTGGATTTTTACGTATTACTACAATAATTGTTCTGAATAGTCGAATTATTATGTCAGTTTATATTTATCTGTGTTTGGTGTAAATAAAAAAACATCCTCAATGCAGGTATCGGCTCAAATAGCTCAATATGATGATTTTGCTTAACAATATACCGCAAAATAAGCCAATTGGCTTTAGAAAAACGTCATGAATGCCGATTTAACCTGATAGCTATAATATTAAATAGATATAGAACTGGAGTATCCTAATGAGTTCATTTGCTAGAGAAAAATTGGCTGCAACGCTGTTCAGGCGTTTTGAAGGTAACCCGATCCTTACCACCGAGAACTGGCCCTATCCTATCAATTCCGTGTTTAACCCGGGTGCGATCAAGTTTAACGGCGAGGTTATGCTGTTAAACAGGGTTGAGGAACTTCGCGGATTTTCGCACCTGACCTGCGCAAGGAGCAAGGACGGACTAACCAACTGGATAATCGACGAGGTCCCGACAATGCGGGCTGATCATAGTACTAATGAGGAAAAGTGGGGCCTGGAGGACCCGAGGATTGTCTGGCTGGAAGAGCAGAAACAGTATGCGATCACATATACATCGTTTAGCGAGGGCGGGCCGATAGTTTCGCTGGCGATAACCAAGAATTTTAAGTCGTTTGCGCGGCTGGGCGGGTTATTGCCGCCGGAGGATAAGGACGCCTGTTTGTTCCCACGTCGGTTTAACGGACGTTTTGCGCTGATACACAGGCCCATTGTGCGGGGTGAGGCTCATATCTGGATCAGCATGTCGCCGGACCTTAAGCACTGGGGCGACCACCGGGTATTGCTGAAAACCAGGATGGCGTACTGGGATGGTGCGCGGATCGGACTGGCATGTCAGCCGCTGGAGATACCGGAGGGTTGGCTGCTGATCTATCACGGCGTACGCAGAACAACCTCAAGCCAGCTTTACAGGACAGGAATGGCACTTCTGGACAAGAACGAGCCTTGGCGAGTGCTTCGCAGAGGCGAAGAATGGGTGCTAGGCCCCAAAGAGTCCTACGAGCGGATCGGCGATGTAAGCGACGTAACTTTCGTCTCAGGCGGGGTAATAATGGAAGACACCAACGAGCTATACCTGTACTACGGAGCCGCCGACGATAAGGTGGCGGTGGCTATGGCTGATATGGATAAGGTTCGGGAGTATATTATGTCTTGTCCTAAAGTTAAAGAGTAAACTGACACCGTAAATACCACGCATTGTAGACATTGTCGACATTTCCCACCTATGGTTTTTGGGGTTTTGGGGCCGAAATAAGGCCCAAAAAACGTCAGAAATTTTCATTTTTTCACGTTTTTGCGCGCTTTTTGGTCACTTTTGCGCGTTTTTTGTGCATTTTTTTTCGCTGGAAATATACGACAACTAAATTCAACAAAGGTAGTATACCCGTTTTACGGGTATACGTTTTAAGTTTTAAGTGTTAAGTTTTAAGATTCTGGATGCGGGGAGCGGCTTGGATTTTGAAGTCGAAAAATAACAAAGGTTAAGCTCTAACTATAGTATATGTATAGCCATAATGTCGCTAGTAGACATAGCGTACTTTGGTGACAGGTTACAAGTGCGAAGGTGACTGGCGGGACGAGTGACGGGTTACAAGTGCGAAGGTGACTGGCGGCAAGCGTGAAGGTGACTGTTCGCTAACGTGAGGTGGGGAGAAAATTTTAGTTATCGATTTCCAGGTCCTGCCCTGGCGGGGATGGCAATATTAACATTGATTATTTTTCACCATGAAGAGCCTGAAGGGCTTGAAGAAATTGAACTTCTTCATTTTATTTGCCTTATATGTCCTATCAAGTTTTTTCTTTTGCAATTTGGTAATATTCGGTTAGGATATATTCATATTGCTTTGGAGTGAAATTATGCGGTGAAAAATAGAGAGACGCAGAGGTTTGCCGGGATGTATATTCAGCGTGGGAAAAACAGCATGCGGGATTCGATGATTTTATTTAGTTATATTAAATTGTCAAGGCAAAAACGCCGTTTAAATTGAAAAAACAACGATTCTGCATGGCTAAATTATCTAAATCCCCGAAAAAGACTCCCGGTGTTTTTAGTTTATCCCCGGTGTTTTTAGTTTATCCCTTTAATTTTCTCTTTTTTTCAAAATAATTTCTTGACGGAGGTATATGTCATACATACAATATCGCTTAATGAGGTTTTAATAGAGATTTACCAGGGATTAAAGTGGACAAGAGAAGCCTAGAAAACATAAGAAAGGCAAAAGGAGGAGTTATGAAACCTTCAAAGCCGTTATTTTCACACATTATTGCATTCATCGCAGGGTGCATTATATGCGGAGGCTCTTTTTTCCTCTTAGGGAGCGGGAAATTACAACAGACCGAACATGGCCCGAAAAATGTTGATCAACTCCTGAACATGTCAGAAGCAGAAATAGCTAAACTCGATATAGGTTTAGTAAATTTACTCTGCGCTGAAGGGCTTGATGGTTCGGAAGATTTGGACATTGATAAATGCCTTGCAACTATAGACGAGTGGGCTGAATTTATCAGAAAAGATACACAAGCCCGAATGCCTGCTTATTTTAACAATCCCGCAAAATATGACAACTCAGTAAATCTATTCAAAATTGTCACGATGATTCTTTGCCTGAAAAACGACATCGGAGTTGATTATAATCAGGATATTATGAAACGAGAGGTGTTCCCTGATTCTAAGGATGTTTTTATCCACGGTTGTTTAACTGGTAAGAAGCACGGCGGCTGTGTATCTATCCCAACCTTATGCGTAGCTGTTGGAAGACGTTTAGGTTACCCTTTAAAACTGGTTTGCACCAAGCGACATGTCTTTTTCCGCTGGGATGACGGCAAAGAGGTTTTCAATATGGAGGCTTGCTGTCCTGGTTGCGATACCCATCCGGACGACTATTACAAAAAATGGCCGACAAATGTTACCGCTACTGAAATCAGGGTTGATAAGCTCCTTCAATCACTAACACCAAGCGAAGAAATGGCTCTTTTCTTAGAAACGAGAGGCCACTGTTTATTTGATACAGGTCGTGCCGCAGAAGCACAACTCATGTACGCCAATGCCTATAAATTAATGCCGACACAGGTTAAACTGGCAAACATAGATCAGCTAATCAAAAGCGAAATAATGAAAATAAGAAATGCTAAATAAAGACGGGAGATCAACATGGCTAAGTCCAAACTTATAGTTCTATTGGTAGTATGTGCTTTACTGGGTAATTTTTCGTTCGGGATGTATGACGCCAAGACAGGCCGTTTCATGCAAAGAGACCCAATTGGAACCGCTCCCCGCATTGTTCATACGGAGCAAGGACCGAAAATCATTCAATCAGTAGCTACACCAACGTCACAAAATCGCAATGACACAGTTGTTATTCCTTCAAATAGAATTCCGATCAGCAAAAACAGTCATGAACCATTAGAACTTCAATTACTAGACCTTGAAAATCAAACTCAATATGCTGACGGTATGAATTTATATCAATATGTTATGTCTAATCCTCTATCTTATCTGGACCCACTTGGCCTCGAATCAAGGAGATACGAATGTAAATGTGGAAAAGGAATAAGGCCACCTAACAATTATGAAAAGGTAAGGGATTTAATGGGTGGGTGTGCGTATGCTCTACCAACAGGTAAAATAGGAGATAAGTTAGGAGATGCTACGTCGAATATCTCTAATAATCTTCTTTCATGTTTATTCTGGCAAGAAAGTTCTATGGGACAAAATCCCAATTACATGAAAGGCTCATATATTGGATTAGGACAAATGGGAGAAAGTGCTTGCAAAGATGTGGATAGAATATATAAGCTTCCACCCGGCACATGTTGGAGGCGTCAACAATCAGGTAGTTTTTGCGATCAAATTGCAAATACGAGAGCATATCTTTCCATCATTTACGCATTTTATAAAAAGGGAAGCATTAGAGATTCGCTTAGACGTTATGGTCCCCCCGATGCACCGCACGCGGAATACGCAGACCCTCTCTTAAATTGTGAAAAATGCATGAATAAAGCAGCTGGCAAAGAAGGTATTGTACCTTGGTGCAATGCCGAAGACTGCTTCAAAAATTTAAACAAAGAAGTGCAGGATGCTAGAAGGAAACGACTATAATGTTCTTTCAATTTAGAAAGGTTAATATTGCCTTACTAATCTCTTTTGGCTTAAATATCTTTTTGTTGGTTTTTCTTGCACTAGTTGTCATGGAAGTATACCCTCAGTATATTTATAACATAGACTCGGTTCACAATCTTTGGGATAGATTTAGTGTACGTACATATAGAGCACAAGGGCAAGACAAGTGTTATTTTGAAATTCTTAATGGAAGAAAAAGAATTTATTCTATGACTGGTAATGGAGAGTTTACTGTCGAAACTAAAGGTGAATATACAATAGAAAATAGTCTGCCTGCTCTTGTCATTAAGAATTGGGTTGGTGGAGCTCATGGTGATTCAGATTATTACATTTTTGGGTTAAGCAATGAAGTTCTACATGTAGACACTGTCAAAGGGCTATTAGAAGTCGAGTTCAAAGATATTGACCATGACGGCAAACTAAAAATATGCGGGTTAGATAAAACTTACGGATATTTTCACGGTTTTTCTTTTAGTAACTCTCCATTGCCAACAGTGATACTATCTTATGATCCAATAAAATCAAAATTTGTTCCAAATAAAAAGTTAATGGCAAAACCTATATTACCTGAAGATGAGCTTAATATAAGAGCTCAAGAATTTCAAAATGATCCGGTATGGCATGAAAAATCACATCCTCCAACTGAATTACTCCGTGATGTTTTAAATTTACTTTATGGGAATAGTAAACAGCAAGCCTGGCAGCTTTTTGAGAAATCTTGCCCGTCGGATTTTGAATCAATAAATGAGTATAAAGAACTACTCTTGCAAAATGCAAGCAATAGCCCATTTTATAAGGAAATCACTTTTAGCAGCGATTGAATTTGATGTTTTTCATACAATAATTTCCTCAAAAACTATGTTAATGCGTGTAACCCTTGCTAAATAATTTTGTATTTAAAGCTCACGCATCAAGCTTCGCTTGAAGGTGCCACCCTGAACATTAAATTTGTCTACGCTGTTTTTGCTTTTGGTTTTTCGCCTGCTTTGCGGTCTGCTGGGGCGTTTTTGCCTCGTGCTACTATTACTCCGGTCGGGCATTTTTCCATTGCGGTTTCTGTGCCTTCTGAGGGCTCGTAGTTTTCATAATCCATTTTGGCGAGATTGCCGTCCATTGTGAACAGGTCGCTTTGCTTTGTACACATCTTGCAGGCGATGCAGCCGACTTTGCAGAATGCGCGGGTGTCCTTGCCGGTTTCCTGGCTGGAACAGGCGACGGTAGTTACGTTTTCCTGTCCGAAGGGGACCATCTCGATAAGGTCCCGCGGGCAGGCCTTTGCGCAGGCTCCGCAGCCGGTGCATTTTTCGTAATCGACGGTGGCGAGTTTGTCGACGATATGCAGGGCGCCAAATTTGCACGACCTTACACAGTCGCCGTAACCCAAGCAACCGTACTTGCAGGCCTGGACGTTCGGGGCGGCGTTTGCGGCTGTACACAGCGGTATGCCGTCATATTTTGCGTAGAATGTTTTGTCGTCGGCACGGCCGCGGCAGTGGACGATGGGACGCTTGATTTTTCCGCCGTCGCTGATCCGGATGTTAAGAATCTCTGCGACGGCTGCGGCGGTATCGGGTCCGCCGGGGGCACATTTGCCGAGAAGCTCGGGGTCGGCTGCGACGGCTTTTGCGTATTGTCCGCAGCCGGGGAAGCCGCATGCTCCGCAATCGATGTTCGGCAGGGCCTCGTGAATTGCTTCAATCTTTGGGTCGATGGTGACCTTTAGTTTTATGCTGGCGATCAGCAGAACGATGGCGAAGCCTGTGCCGAGAACGACAAGTGTCATTCCGGCGAATATTATGTTTTGTATTGATGCGAGGATCATTATCTGGGTCATATGATTACCGTTTATTAAATTTAAAATGAAAAATTAAAAATCAAAATTAAGGAATCGCCTTACGGCGGAAACTATTTTATTCCGGGTCCGGGGCCCAAGCCACGGATGACAAATATTTAAGATATATAGTTACAGCGTGGGCATGGCCCACCCTATGTTAATGTCTTTCTTTTTTATGACGTCTGATCGGGGAGCTCGCGCTCCCGCGCTTTTAATTATTCGTTTTATCTTATCATTCCTGCGAATATTATGTTTTGTATTGATGCAAGGTTACAGCGTGGGCATGGCCCACCCTACGTTAACGTCTTTCTTTTTTATGACGTCTGATCGGGGAGCTCGCGCTCCCGCGCTTTTAATTATGCGTTTTATCTTATCATTCCTGCGAAGCCCATGAAGGCCATTGTCAGGATTCCTGCTGTTATCAGTGTTATCGGTGCGCCTTTTAATGCTTCCGGGACGTCGGCGAGAAGGAGGCTTTCGCGGATGCCTGCCATTATGCAGATGGCCATTGTAAAACCGATGCCCGCTCCGAAGCTGAGGACTACTGATTCGACGAGGCTTTCGATCTCCCAGAGATTCAGGAAAAGGCAAAGACCCATGATCGCACAGTTTGTCGTTATCAACGGAAGGAATACGCCGAAGCTGTCGTACAGCGGCGGAAAGAATTTTCGGACATACATCTCGACGAGCTGGACGGCACCGGCGATTACGAGGATAAAGCAGACGAGCCTTAGAAACTCAAATTCATAGGGGATGAGTACCATGTGGTCGATCAGCCAGGTGAGAGTTCCGCTGAGCGTGATTACGAATGTTACCGCACAACCCATGCCGAAAGCCATGTCGATGCGGCCCGATACGCCGAGGTATGGGCAGATGCCGAGAAACTTCGTAAAGACCAGGTTGTTTACGATGACTATCGATATGAAACCAAGAACTAATGTTTGAAATGTATCCATTATTTTGAAATCCTAATTTCTAAATTCTAATTTCTAAACAAATTCAAAAAACGAATTATTTAAATATAAAAACAAGTTGCGATTACGCGGTTTTTTTGTTTATCAGGTTTACTACTGCCAGCAGCAAGCCGAGTGTTACGAATGCTCCTACGGGCATTGCCATGCCTGCCCATGGTGTGTACCAGCCGCCGGTTTCTGTGTTTGTCAGGATTGTAAAGCCGAGAATCTGGCCGGTTGACAGAATCTCACGGATGGCCGCGAGTATCGACAGGGCCATTGTAAAGCCGAGACCGCTGCCGATGGCGTCGACGAAACTTACTACTATTCCATTTTTGCTGGCACATGCTTCGGCTCGGCAGATAATCAGGCAGTTTACGATAATCAGCGGAATGAAGGGGCCGAGTTTTGCGCTCATGTCGGGCAAGTATGCTTTCAGCGAGAGGTCTGCGATGGTTACGAATGTTGAGATGGTCAGGGTGAACATGAGGATTCGCAGGTGGGGTTTCAGGAGGTTTCGCATGAGGCTGATTACTACGTTGGAGCAGATTAGAACGAAGATGACGCTTGCTCCCATTGTAAGGGCGGCGCCTAAGGTGGTTGTTACCGCCAGTGTCGGGCACATGCCGAGCAGTAATGCGAATACCGGGTTTTCTTTCCAGATGCCTGCGAAGAATGTGTTGCCTAATGATATTTTTTTGTCGCTTGCCATTTATAGAAGCCCTTTCTCTGTCAAAGCATCCTTTATCTGACTGATGTATGTATTGAATATCGATACGACCGCGTCGCTTGTAATCGTCGCGCCGCTTATGGCTATGATCTCTGTGTCGATCTTGCCGTAATCGCCTATTTTTGACAGGGTCAGTTCATCGGCGGGAGTGCCTGCGAACTGGGTTACGAATTTGTGGTCGGGTTTTCCGATCTTGTCGCCGAAGCCGGGGGTCTCGTTGCTTGAGAGGACGCCGAAACCTTTGATGGTCTTGAACTCTGCGTCAACTCCGATAACGAGTATGATCTTGTCGGCGAAACCTGAACCGACTGCCTCGAATGCCCAGCCGAGTGTCTTGCCGTCAATGCCCACGCCTTTTTTGAGGGTTTTGACTTCTATGTCTTTGCCCTTTGAGGATTTGATAATGATCGGTTTTTCGGCGGCGTCTTCGAATTTGTCTGCACCATCTATCATTGCGCCGGCGAGTTTGGAGAACTTCAATGCCTGCTGCTCTTTAATGAGCGGGTCGAGTTTTTCGTTGGTACCGGCAAGGAGGAGTCCGAAGGCCAGTGAGGCGACGATAAGAAGCCAGCTTTTTTCCAGAAAATTCTTAATCATTTTTTTTGCCTCCTGATGGGACGAGCTTGCACATTCTTTCGATAAGCGGGTTGAGTGCGTTCATTAGCAGTACGGCGAACATTACGCCTTCCGGGTAGCCGCCGACGTTTCTGATAAGGATGACTACTACGCCTACGCCGATACCGAAAATCCACATGCCTTTGCGGGTAAGTGGTGCGGTGACGGGGTCTGTGGCGATGAATACGGCACACATCAGCATACCGCCGCTTAATAAGTGGAATAATGGGTCGGCGTATTTTTCGGGGCTGATGGCCCAGAAGATCGCCGCGAACGCAGCTGCCGAGCCGAGGACGGCGGTTGGAATAACAAAAGTTATAGTTTTTCTAAAGAGCATATACGCCCCGCCGAGGAGCAATGCCAGTGCGCTTGTTTCGCCGAGACATCCGCCGACGGTTCCCCACAGAGCGGGAATTCTCAGGCTGTTTGCTTCTTTGATTTCTGCTTCGCCTTTGATGGCCTGTTTGGACCAGCCTAGCGGGGTCGCCTGTGTTACAGCGTCTGCGGCGATCCCTGACTTTACTATCGTCGGCATCTCGGGATTGATCGTGGCAGGCACCATCCAGGTTGTCATCAATGTTCCCAGGCTTGCCGCCATGAAGGTTCGTGCGACCATTGCCGGGTTAAAGACGTTGGAACCGAGACCGCCGAATACCATTTTGCCGATAGCGATGGCGACGGCTCCGCCGATGGCAGCTGCCCAGAGCGGGATCGAAGCGGGAAGTGAAAAGGCGAGAATTATGCCTGTAACTACCGCACTGAGGTCGCCGAGGGTGTTTGGTTTTTTGCGGATGATGTTGCATATGTATTCGGTGGCCATACACGATATTACGCATGTGGCGATTACGTAGACGGCATGGAGGCGGAAGAAGATTACCGCCGCGACCATCGGAAAAGCAAGGCCGATGACGACGTCGAGCATGATGCTGCGGGTCGAGTGGGCCTTACTGATATGCGGGCTTGGGGAAACTGTTATGTTGTCTAACATATATTCTCAATTCCTAAAAATTCGTAATTCGTAATTCATAATTCTCAAACTGGCCGAAAGGTCAGTTTGAGCTACTTAGGCATTCTTTTTTTTTCGCGCGCTACCAGTATTTTTCCTGTATTTATGTAGCCTTTGATCTCGATGTTTGCCGGGCAGATGTAGCTGCAGCAGCCGCACTCGATACAGGTGTTCATGTGGTACTGCTGGGCGATGTCCATGTGGCCGTGCTTTACGGCGTGGGCTATCTTTGTCGGATTAATATGGGCCGGGCAGACGTCGAGGCATCTTCCGCACCTTATGCAGGCGGTTTCGCGGTTCTCGAATTTTGCTTTGGTGATCGATTTCTCTGTCAAAACCGTTATCGCCCCGCCGGTCTTTGTTATCGGCGTCGACAGGTCGGCGATAGAGAAACCCATCATCGGGCCGCCGAGGAGGACTTTTGCCGCGTCGTCTGTCAGGCCGCCGCATAGTTCGATAAGTTCGCTGACGGAGGTTCCTACGGGAACATAGAAGTTGCCGGGGTTGTTTATGCCTTCGCCGGTTACGGTTACTACTCTATGAGTAAGAGGCTCGTTGAACACAACGGCTTCTGCGATGGCTGCACAGGTGCAGACGTTGATGACGAGGACGCCGATCATTGGCGGGATTCCGCCGGCTGGTACGTCTTCGTCGAGGATCGATTTGATTAGCTGACGTTCGCCGCCCTGGGGGTATTTGGTTTTGACGGCACAAACTTCGATGCCTTCGCAGCCTTTTCCGTTTGCGAGTGCTTCTTTGACGGCGGCGATGGCTTTAGGCTTGTTGTCTTCTATACCTATATATATGTCATTGCAGCCGGAAATCTGTCGGACGAGCTTGACACCTGCGATGAACTGGTTTGTCCATTCGAGCATTACTCGGTAGTCGCAGGTGATGAACGGCTCGCACTCGCAGGCGTTTACGATGATCGCCCGTTTTTCGGGTTTTGCGCCGGGGTCGACCTTTACGCGGGTTGGGAAGCCGGCACCGCCCATTCCGACAATACCGGCTGCGCGGATAGCATCGCCGATCTGCTCGACGGAGTATTGCTTCTCGTCGAAATCAGCGGTAAACTTTTCCGGGCAGGGGAATTTCTGCGTGTCTGTCTCGGGGTCAACGTCGATAATTATTGCCATCTCACGGCCGAGGAGGGGGTGAGACTGCAAAACGATGTCTTTGACGGTTCCGCTGACGGGTGAATGGACCGGGGCCGAGACGAAGGCGTCAATATCACCGATCATCTGGCCGGCGGTGACGGTGTCCCTTTTGGCGACGAGG
>JAIPFN010000098.1 GCA_021736615.1 Phycisphaerae bacterium
CACGCGTGCAGCGCGGTTCGATTCATCAGCGGATCTTCGGGGGCCGCTTCTCTATCCTCTACCTGCCAGGGGTAGATTACTTTGCCGCCGTACATGTCGTCGGCTACTATCGGGTGATTGATATATTGCATGTGGACGCGAAGCTGGTGGGTTCGGCCTGTCTTCAGGGTTAGTTCCACTATGCTGTAGCCCCTGAACTCTTCGAGCACCTTGTAGAACGAAATGGCGTGCTTGCCTTCGGCGTTTACTGCCATCCTTTCTCTGAAGGATTTGTTCACTCCTATCGGCTGATCGATGCAGTCGGCGGTCAGCTCGGGTACGCCGTGGATTACGGCTATGTAGGTCTTCTGGGTAGTGCGTTCGGCGAACTGTCTCGATAGCTGCCAGTGGGCGGGGTCGTTTTTTGCGACGACCATTACGCCGGTCGTGTTTCTGTCGAGTCGGTGGACTATGCCCGGTCTGAAGTGGCCGTTGATAGTGGAGAGCTGGTTTGCGTAATGGACCAGTCCGTTGACAAGGGTTCCGCTTTTGTTACCCCTTGCCGGGTGGACGATGATGTCGGCTTGCTTGTTGAGGACAATCATGTCGTCGTCTTCGTAGATGACGTTTATGGGGATGTCTTCGGCCATAAGCTCGTTGCTTTTCGGAACGGGTATGATCAGGTCGACCTTGTCGCCTGCGCTAAGCTTTGTGCTTGCCTTGGCGGCAAGGCCGTTGACGTCTACGCCTTGTTCCTTTATCAGCGTCTGGATGTGTGATCTGCTGAACCGGCTGAAGCGGCTTTGCAGGTATATGTCCAGACGTTTCTTCTTTACGGTCGGGCCGACGGTGATTATGAAATGCTCTCCCGGTTCGCCGTCGCATAGAACGGAGATTATCTCGCCGTCCGGATCGGTGCCGTCGTCGGGAACGATAACTTCCGGCAAATCGTCTTCGTTGGGTTTTTCCGGATCAGGTATTAAATCTTGCGTGTTTGGCATCAAAACTATTTCTACTCGGTATCCGGGGCTTTGGCCGGCTGGGGGCCGACCTCGTAAACTTTACCTTCATCAGTGGTGTCACCTGTTTTTGTCTCGGTATCCGGTTTTGGTTCGGGCTTTGGTTCTGTAGTTGGTTTTGGCTCTGGCGTTGATTCGGGTTTTGGCTGCGGGGTTACCGTTGGCGGTGTTGTGTCTTCCGGTACTACGACTGGGGGAGTAGTGATTGGTTTTTTGTCTTCAGAGACACCTTCCATGTGTATATCGCCGCGCATTAGGGCGTCTATCGCGCTTTTGTCAAAACCTTCGGGGACTTCCATTTCCGGAGCCGGTGCCGCGACGAATGTGAACTGTTCCTTGTGGTCATCCATGACGTCGAGTCTGAACAGTGCCTGGGCCGGGAAGATGGTGCCTTTGAAGTCTTCGTTGGCCGCGATGCCTTTGAATATCTCGGCAGCTTTATTGAAATCGCCGATCTCTTCTTCGCACAGGCCAAGTCCGTATGTGGCCATAGCAGTAAGAGTTGCGTCGCCTTTTGCTTTTATCAGGGCCTGGTCGTATGCTTTCTTTGCCAGTTCGATGTTTGATGCGATCTTGTCCTTGTCAGGGTCTTGGGAGGCGTAGTGTAGTTCTGCACGGAGGGCCTCGCCTCTTTTTATCAGGGCCATGGCGGCATGGAGGGGTTGATCGACTTTTTCGGCGACGACTTCCAGGGCGCTTGCGGAATCGGCAAAACCAGGTGATTCAATTACGTCACCGGCCATTGCGCTCTGTATGACGTCAATCTTGTTTTTTTCCATCATTTGCATCTGTTGGGTTGCCTCGACTTGCTCTTTATTTGCGACCTTTAGACTGCGGGTTCTATAGCCGAAATAGCTTATAATACCGGCAATGATTAGTATTACGCCTAATATCTGATTTCTGTTTTTCTTTAGAAATTCGGGGAAATGAGCGATCCAGTCGGCCAATTCGTTAGTTTTTAGTTCATGACGATGTTCAGCATCCATATTATTACCTCTTTTCAGTCAATTCTGTGATCTTTGGAATAAAAAACCTTGTTATCCGAAGAACCTGTTAAATTGCCGGGAACAATTCAGCCGGGCAAACGTTATTTAAATATACTAATTTTCCCTGAGAATAAACGGTCCGTCAGGGATTAATAGCTTAGTATTATAGAAAGTTTGCTTTTAACTTGCAATAGCTGATTGCAAATACTAAAATTTTGTATTAAATATTTTTTTGCATGAAAATTGACGGGAAAATTTAAATTCGCCTTAAAAGAAAGATAAATTGATGATTATGGGTTTCAAAACTTTGTCAAATTTCAAATATTTCGGTTTTCTGGTTCTTTTTAGCTGCAGTTTCGCTTTTGGATTGGATAAAAGCAAATATATTTCAGTCGATGAGATCAAGCGGGGTATGGATGCTTATTGCCTTACCGTTCTTGCCGGCAGCGAGCCGAAGAAGTACCCTCTTAAGGTCGTCAGTGTCGTCTATAATCAGAAGCCCGGGCACAATGGGATTCTGGTGGTCGGTACCGATGAGGCTTTTAAGCATATTGGGCCCGTTCAGGGTTGCAGCGGTTCTCCGGTTTATATTGACGGCAGGATGGCCGGTGCTTTGTCGGCGGGCTGGAGTTTTTCGGTGGATCCGCTCTATATGGTTACCCCTATCGAAGAGATGCTTCGGGTTGGCAGCATTGTTGATTCGGCGGCGCTTGTGTCGAGTAAGAATGTCAATGCTTCGATTACAGATTTCAGTAAGCCGCTGGATCTGGCCGTTGCGAGAGAGCGTGTTTTTGGTTTGCTTTCGAAGTCTCAAAATACTGCGGGCGGGTTTCAGGCTTTGCCGTGTCCTTTGGTGACTTCTTTTTCACCGGAGGTTTGTCAGTCGCTTGCCGGTGATCTTAAAGCGACGGGGCTTGTGCCACTGGCCGGCGGCGGGACCAGTAGCAGCGATGATTCCGGCGAGGAAGTTAAATATGTTCCGGGCGGTGTGCTTTCTATACCGCTGGTGAGCGGGGATATTATGATGGCGGCTACGGGGACGGTTACCGAGGTTGTCGGGGATAAGGTTTACGGGTTCGGGCATAGTTTTCTCGGCCAGGGGGCAGTTGACCTTCCTATGGCTGCCGGAAAAGTGCATACTGTAGTTTCCAATATGAATTTTTCGTTTAAGCTCGCAACTGCCGGTAAGATCAGCGGTGCTTTCCGGGCGGATGAATCGACCGCGATATTCGGCAAAGCCGGTGCGAAGGCGAAGCTGATTCCGCTGCGGATCAAGGTTAGTCGTTTTGACGCTGTCGAGGATAAGGTTTTTAATTGCAAGGTCGCGTATCACAGGCTTTATACGCCGATGCTTTTACAGGCGGTTCTTGCCGGGGCGGCTCAGATGCAGGGTGCTTTGCCTGCAGAACATACGGTCGAGTACAAGGCGGGGATCGGTGTTAAGGGATTCGATCCGATCAAATTTGAAAATGTTTCGTCGGGCAGTTCGATCAATGATGTTGTCGGCGAGGCCGTTGGTGCGGTTACTTTGCTGATGAACAATTCTTTCGGCGAGGTCGAGGTCAAATCGCTGGATTTTGAGATAAATATCAAGCCGGATGTCCTTATTTCTAATTTCTCATCGATTGAGCTTGATGATGTTAGGGTAAAGCCCGGCGGTAAGGTGGGCGCGACGGTTGTGCTGCAGTCGTACAGGTCGGAAAAGACGGTTCATCGTTTGAGCCTGGATATTCCTAAAGATATAAAGCCGGGCAAGTATAAGATCGTTGTTACGGGCGATAGCGGGTATGGCGGTTTTATCAGAAAGGCCGAGCCTTATAAGTTTGTCGCACGGGATGTCGATTCGCTGGTGGCGGCGATCAAATTTATTGTCTCGCAGAAACGCGACAGGCTGTATATGCTGCTGCAGTTGCCGCCTGACGGTGTTGCTATCGAAGGCAGCGAACTTGCCGGTCTGCCGGATTCAAAAACAGTGCTGCTGACAAACTCGAAGAGAACGATTTCTACTTTGCCCCTGGGTGACTGGATTGAAGATGGTAAGGTGATACCGTCGATTGTTCCGGGCGGTAAGGTTATGGATATTACGGTTGAGAAGTGATTTTTAGCCATTAGGTGCTTAGGGATTGGGCAAAACGCCCATTAGTCTTTAGCTATTAGCGGTTGGTGTTTTGTGGGATATCGCTTACAATTTTTGTTTGGTTTGCTTGTTATTTATGTTTTAGCCCGGCGCTTAGGGCTGCTGTTTGGTTTAACGCATGTCGGCAGGATGCCGACGCTACAGGGAGTTTGATATGGGTAAGACAGTTGTCGTTGGTTTGGATGGGGTTCCTTTTGGTATGCTTGCCGGGTTTGCAGAAACCGGGGTTATGCCTAATACTGCTGAGTTGATCAAGAGCAGTTATTTCAATAAGATGCGTTCTTCGATCCCGGAGATTTCTTCTGTGGCGTGGTCGTCTATTATTACCGGGACCAATCCAGGTGAGCATCGGATCTTTGGTTTTATCGATACGCATCCTAATACCTACAAGATGCGGTTTCCTAATTATACAGACATTAAGGCTGTGCCGTTCTGGGATGAGGCGGCGGGGCGATCTATTATTGTCAATGTTCCGGCAACGTATCCTGTGCGGCAGATGAATGGGGTGCATGTTTCGGGGTTTGTTTCTATCGAGCTTGAAAAGAGCTGCTACCCGGCGGCGTTGTCGTCGCTGCTTAAGCGGATGGATTACCGGCTTGACGTCGATGCGAGTAAGGCGGCCGAGTCGATGGACGATTTTCTTGCCGATGTGGATAAGACGCTTAAGGCGCGGATCGAGGCTTATCGGTATTTGTGGAAAGAGGTTGAGTGGGACAACTTTATGCTTGTTTTTACCGGGACAGATCGTCTTTTGCATTTTCTGTGGAATGCGTATGCCGATGAAAATCATCAGTACCATGAGCAGTTTGCGGATCATTTCCGCAAGATCGATGTTGTTATCGGTGAGATCGCCGGTTCGCTTGGCGACGATGATACGCTTGTGATGATGTCGGATCATGGGTTTGAAGAACTTCAGACGGAGTTCTATGTTAATTACCTTCTTATGGATAAGGGCTTGCTGAAATTTAATCCGGGGGCCGATGCTAATCTTACAAACATCGCGTACGGGTCCAAGGCGTTTGCTCTTGATCCGGGCCGGATATTTGTTAATGAAAAGGGTAAGTACCCCGAGGGCGGTGTTGCGTCGGAGGAAAGAGAAGCGGTGATCGAAGAGCTTATCGCGGTTTTCTCGGAGGTTGAGGCTAACGGAAAAAAGGCGATTAAACATATATACAGAAAAGAAGATGTTTACAGCGGGCCGTATGTCGATGAGGCGGCGGATTTGATCTTGATCGCAGAGAGCGGGGTCAATCTTAAAGGGACGATGGCGGCGACGCAACTTACGGGTAAGGGGGTGTTTACGGGTAAGCATACTCTCGATGACGCTTTTTTGCTTGTTAAGGGGGATGTTGGCGAGTTGACCGGTGAGCCGACTGTTATTGATGCGGGCCAATTTTTAAAGGTGTGCGTTAAGTAGAGGCAGGTGACAGTTGTGGGATGGCTGTTTTAGGCGGGCCTAATCTGGCTCTTATGGGGATTGGAATTAAGTAAATCTACTTTTCTTCTTCTTGGGTTATCACATTTCTAGGCATATCACATCTCTTTTATTTGATTTACTGCCGATGGCGGTATCAATTCTGGCGGGTTTGTTTTTATGAGACTTTGGACGGTGTGGGGTTTGCTATTGTGCGATAGCGTTGCTATAATAGGTTTTTTATAGGCCCTGGGGCTTTCTTTTTGCGATATTTTTATTCTAAAATAATGCCGGATATAGTCCGGAAGTTGTATAATTAAGGCATATTATTGCCGATAGATTGATGATTGAGATGTGTTTTTTTTCGGATTTGTTGGTTTTACGTTTATTTTTACCGCACCCGACGGGGACGGAGTCTGTCAAACCGGCCTGCTGGCCGGTTTGTAATTACGAATTATTAATTACGAATTGAGGATTTCCGCCTTCGGCGGATTTCGCTTCGCTCAACATGCCCGAGGCTGTTTTATTGAATACGGAATGTTCTTCTAAACAATTGGCGCGGAACTATTTTTTGGTTTTTGGTGTTTCTGCACTGGTCTATGCTGTTACTTGTGCTCCCGGATCGCTTTGGCAGGATAGCGGGATGATCCAATATCGCATCTGGCATAATGATATTGCCGGAGGCCTTGGTCTGGCACTTGCTCATCCGCTTTACTATTTGATCGGGATTGCCGCTAAACATATTCCGCTTGGAGAATTTGGATTTCGTATCAACCTGATTTCGGCGGTTTGCGGGGCGATAACAGTTGCGAATATCTTTTTGCTGCTGCGGCTTGCGGCCGGTCGGGTATTTCCGGCGGTTGCCGGGGCGGTGACGCTTGGTCTTTCGTGGACTTTCTGGCGGCATTGTGCGATTGCCGAGACATACATTCTCTATACGGCGATCTTTTCGGCTGAGCTGATCTTTCTGTTTTTGTATTTCAAAAATCAAAAGGTCGGCAGTCTTTATGCGGTTGCCTTTCTTAACGGGCTTTCGATTTCCACTCATATGCTTGGGACATTGCCGCTGGCATGTTATTTTGTGATGGCGGCGGTTTTGGTATGCCGCAAAGAATTGAGGATCGGCCAGGTTTTGCTGATGGCTTTGATTTGGGCGGTTGGGTGTTTGCCTTATGAGTTTTTGATCGTCAGAGAACTTATTGCGTCGGGTGATCTTGTTGGGACGGTTCGGTCGGCTTTGTTTGGTAATTCGTGGGATAGCGATGTTCTTAATGTCGCGTTGAACGGTACCATAGTAAAACAAAACTTTATGTTCTTTGGGCTGAGTTTTCCTACTCCGAACATTCTGCTTTTCTTTTTCGGTCTTTTCGCAAGTTATAGAATATTAAAATTCAAGCTATTCGCGAATATGCTTATCGCGATGACGGCGATGTTTTTTGTGTTTGCTTTTCGCTATACGGTCCCGGACAGGTATGCATTTTTTATTCCGTTTTACTGTGTGGCCGCTATATTTATAGGTGCCGGTGCCGGGTTGTTTGTTGAGCGTTTTCGGAACAGGTATTTACCTTTCGTGATAATTATTTTTGCGTTTCTGGCTGTACCGGTCTATATCGTTGTTCCGAAAGTTGCCGAGCGAATGAAAGTCAGCCTTGGGACGAAGCGTCAGATTCCGTATCGTAACGAGTACGCTTTTTTTCTTAGGCCGTGGCAGAGATGGAATAACTCGCCGGAGCGTTTTGTCGACGAGGCGTTTAAGACGCTTGATGAAAATAGTGTAATTATCGCCGACGGCACGACTGTTTATCCTCTTTGGTATGGACAGCAGGTGTTGGGGCTTAGAAAAGATGTTAAGATTATTTCACGGCATGAAAGTTATAAAAACCCTATGGAATTTATCACCGCCGAAACGCTGGACGGGGTTCTTGCCGAAAGATCGGTATATGTCGTTACGGCGCAGAAGGGGTATTGCCCGGAGTTTGTTTTTGACAATTACGATTTTGTTAAGGCAGGGCCGGTTTATAAAGTAAGGCGTAAAGAGTAAGGTGTTAATTTTAATAGGCAGCACTCAATAAAGAATTGCCAACGATGAATATGACAAAAATTGAAGGGATGAGTATATGAAAGTAGCTGTAGTTGGAGTTGGATATGTAGGTCTTGTCGCGGCGGCTTGTTTGGCTGACGGCGGTAACCATGTTGTTTGTGTCGATAACGATCCGAAGAAGATCGAGGATCTTAAAAACGGTATTATTCCGATCTATGAGCCTGGTCTTACTGAAGTTGTAAAACGAAACGAGGCGGGCGGGCGACTGACGTTTACGACCGACCTTAAAGAGGGAATTGACAATTCGCTGGTTATTTTTATTGGTGTCGGTACTCCCAGTGCCGCCGATGGTTCGGCTGATATTTCGGCGGTGCTGAAAGTTGCCGAGCAGATCGCCGATGTCATGGACAGCTACAGGATCATTGTAACCAAGAGCACCGTTCCGGTGGGCACACATAAAAAGGTGAGCGAAATAATTTCTTCACGTACGGAAGTTCCGTTTGACTATGTAAGCAATCCGGAGTTCCTTAAAGAAGGTTCGGCGGTCGAAGATTTTATGAAGCCGGATCGTGTGATAATCGGCACGGTGAACCCGGCAGTGATGGAGATTATGAAGCAGCTTTACGCTCCGTTTATGCGGAAGAGAAGCAGGTTGATAACCATGGACCCGGCGAGCGCGGAGATGGCCAAGTATGCGGCTAACACGATGCTGGCGACGAGAATATCTTTTATGAACGAGCTTAGCGCCTTATGCGATAAGTTCGGTGCGGACATCGAAAATGTTCGTTCGGGGATCGGAAGCGATTCGAGGATCGGTAACGCGTTTCTGTTTGCCGGTCTAGGTTACGGTGGGAGCTGTTTCCCGAAAGATGTGAAAGCACTTATCCATATGGGTAAAGAGCAGGGGATGGACATGACCATCGCCGCGTCGGTTCAGCAGGCCAACTATGACCAGCATGAAAGGTTCGCTAATAAGGTTTGCGACTATTATAAAGACGCCGGCAAGGAGATCAAACTTGCGGTTTGGGGTCTGGCATTTAAGGCCAGGACCGACGATATTCGCGAGTCGCCGGCGATACGATGCGTTCAGCGTTTTCTCGAAGCGGGGATGAAGGTCAAGGCATTCGACCCGGAAGCTATGGAAAACACCAGGGCCGAGATCGGCGATTGTATAGAGATGGGGCAAAATGCCTACGACATTCTCGACGGTGCCGACGCGCTTGTGATATTGACCGACTGGCAGGAGTTCAGGACGCCGGACTTTGAAGATATCAAATCAAAACTCAATTGTCCGCTGATTTTTGACGGAAGAAACCTATACGATCCGGGTTATGTTGCAAAGCAGGGGATCGAGTATTACTGCATCGGCCGGCAGAAGGTTGAGAGCAAGTCGTAAGAAGTAGAAGGCTTTGTTGAGATCAGATGAGAATTAAAGTAGTAATTATGTGTGCTGTGGTTGCCCTTGTTAATTTCTACATTGTTACTGTTTTGGCAATGGGTAATACAAACTGGCCTGATTTCCGTGGTCCAGGTGCCAACGGTATTGCCGAGGTTTCCAGTGTGCCTTTAGTTTGGAGTGAGACGGAGAATGTAAAGTGGAAGACGGCTATTCACGATGAAGGTCATTCCTCACCTGTTGTGTGGGGAGATCAGATATGGTTAACGACGGCTGGCAAGAATGGTCACAAATTCTACGCTGTTTGTGTTGACATCAACACCGGGCGAATCATTCATGATCTTTTGGTTTTCGAGGTGGATAAACCGGATCGTATCAATGGTAAGAACACGTTTGCTACCTGTTCACCGGTTATTGAGGCCGGACGCGTTTATGTTCATTTTGGTACGTATGGAACGGCTTGTCTGGATACCGTTACGGGCAGAACGGTCTGGTCGAGGCAAGACTTAAACTGCAAGCACATACAAGGCCCGGGGGCATCTCCGATAATATACGGAGACCTGCTTATCTGTCACATGGACGGATACGATACCCGGTATGTTGCTGCCCTGAACAAGAAAACCGGCGACACGGTCTGGAAGACATATCGCTCTAATGATATCAAAAGCAAAGGAAAGCTTTATCAGAAAGCACACAACACTCCCTTAATAGTAAAAGTTGACGGCCGCGATCAGATGATAAGCAGTAACTCAATGGCTTGCATGTCATATGACCCGCTTACCGGGAGTGAACTCTGGAAAGTTATCCACAAGGTTGACGGTACGGTAATGCGGCCTGTGTTTGCCGACGGTGTGGTTTATATAAGTGCCGGGGATCAACCGGATAAGTGTTTGTGGGCTGTGCGGGCCGATGGACAGGGCGACGTAACTGATACAAATGTTATATGGAAGTGTGAGGATGGGCCGTTTGTTTCTTCGCCTATAGTAAAAGACGGTTTGCTCTATATGACTACTGATAAGGGTTTGGTTTCCTGCGTGGATGTCAAAACCGGCGAGCGGATTTGGAAACAGCAGCTGGTGAAAGGCACCTACTGGTCCTCGGCGGTTTTCGCGGATGGGCGATTGTATTTTAATAATGACAGAGGCGATACTACTGTTATTTCCGCAGGTCGAACACCCAAAATCCTTGGAGTTAATAAACTTGATGACGGTATGTATGCTTCGCCGGCAGTTATTGAGGGCAGTTTAATACAGCGTACAACAACACACCTGTATTGCCTTGGCAAGCGAGAAAAGAAATAATAAAATTTCAAATAAAAAAATTTGTGAAAGTTAAGTATGATTATTCGTCAGAAAGCATATCCCAGGGTTGGTTTGATCGGTAACCCTTCGGACGGTTACTTTGGTAAGACCATTTCGTTTACGTTCGGTAATTTTTGTTCGGAGGTTGTTCTTTTTGAATCGCCGGAACTTGAAATTGACTCCAGCGAAAAAGACGAGTCATGTTTCGAGAGTATTGGCGCCCTTGTTAAGGATGTCAGGCTCCACGGTTATTATGGCGGGATTCGGCTGCTTAAGGCAACGGTCAAACGCTTTTACGATTATTGCGATGAAAATCAGATCGAACTTCACGATAAGAATTTTACGATTCGTTACAGTTCGGACATTCCGCATGGCCTTGGCCTTGCCGGTTCCAGTGCGATCATCACGGCATGTCTGCGGGCGCTGATGGCTTTCTATGGCGTGAGTATTCCGAAATTTATACAGGCCAATCTGATTCTTTCGGCGGAGACCGAAGAACTGTATATAATGGCCGGTCTTCAGGATCGTGTCGTTCAGGTTTACCAGGGACTTGTCTATATGGACTTTAACGAAGAGTTTATGTCTTCGAGAGGTTACGGGCAGTACGACAATCTCGACGTTAAACTGCTTCCAAAGTTGTACGTCGCCTACACAGCCGATCTTGGCGAGCCGACTGAAGTGTTCCATAACAACATTCGCGCTCGCTTTGACTGCGGCGAAAAAGCGGTGGTCAGTGCAATGAAATACTGGGCTTCTCTGACCGATAAGTTTCGCAAGTGTCTTGAAAACGGCGAGCCTGAAAATTGTGCCGCTATTATAGACGCAAACTTCGACCGCAGGTCAAAACTATACAAAATGAGCAGCGATAACCTGCTGATGGTAGAGACGGCAAGGCAGGCCGGAGCAAGTGCCAAGTTCACCGGCTCGGGCGGTGCGATAGTAGGGACATATAAGGATCAGAAAATGTTTAACTCCCTGAAAGCCAAAATGGCTAAGATTGGGATCAAGGTGATCAAGCCTAAGATAGTTTGTTGAGGCAGGCAGCGTGCAGCGGAGAACGGGCAGCGCTGTGTTTAGAAGTTTTACCGATGGCGTAGACGTAATATTGTTTTGATATTGAAATTTGAGCTAACATGATAAAAAAAGCGGTTATTCCGGCGGCGGGATTTGGGACGCGTTTTTTGCCGGCGACAAAATCACAACCTAAAGAGATGCTTCCTATTGTCGACACTCCTGTTATTCAGTATGTTGTCGAAGAAGCGGCGGCGGCGGGGCTTACAGATATCTTGATGGTTATCGGTAAGGGTAAGCGGGCTATCGAGGAGCATTTCGACAGGAGCTTTCAGCTTGAGAGCCAACTTGCCGGTAAAGGCAAAGAAGCCGAGCTTAAACTTGTAAAAGATATTTCCGAACTTGCCGATATCCACTTCGTCTGGCAGAAGGAGATGAAAGGGCTTGGAGACGCGATCTATTGCGGTAGGCACCATGTAAACGACGAGGCTTTTGCGGTGTTGCTTGGCGATACGGTTATTGATTCGAAGGTGCCGGCTGTTAAGCAGCTTGTAGATGTTTTTAATGATCATGGAAAATCGGTTGTACTGCTGGAACGTGTTGACCCTTCCAGAGTAAGTTCTTACGGTGTGATCGATGGTAACGAAGAAACAGATCGGCTTTACAGTGTAAATGATTTTGTTGAAAAGCCTCCGGTTGACGAAGCACCGTCGAATCTTGTTATCGCAAGCAGATATATTTTTACGCCGGAGATATTCGACTATCTAAGCAGAACCAAACCGGGTAAAGGCGGCGAGATACAGATCACTGACGCGATGCGATTGATGGTTAAAGAGCATCGGATGTACGGTCTTATACTTGATGGCAGACGTTGTGACATTGGAAACAAAGAAGGTTTCGTAAAAACGAATGTTGAGTTTGCTTTAAAGCGTGATGATATGTCTGCGGATATGAAAAAGTTTATAATGAATATGTCGTCTAAAATAAGCAATAAGTGAAAGGCTGAGTTAAAATGAAAATATTGGTTACAGGTACGGCGGGGTTTATTGGTTCTTTTCTTGCTGAGCGTTTGATCGCTCGCGGTGATGAGGTTGTTGGACTTGACAGCATCAATGATTATTATGATGTCAACGTCAAGTACGGCAGGCTTGAGCGTGCCGGTATTGAAAAATATGAGCTGGATTATAATCGAATGATCCAGAGCATTATACATCCAAACTATAAGTTCATTCAGCTCAAGCTTGAGGATTCGGTTAACATCGACGCTTTGTTTAAGGCTGAAAAGTTTGACAAGGTTTGCAATCTTGCCGCTCAGGCCGGCGTTCGATACAGTCTTATCAATCCGCAGGCTTATGTCAATGCAAACATTGTCGGTTTTGTGAACATCCTCGAAGCGTGCAGGCATAACGATATCGAACACCTTGCATACGCGTCCAGTTCCAGTGTTTACGGGCTTAACGAGTCGATGCCGTTTTCGACGAGCGATAATATCGACCATCCCGTAAGTCTTTATGCGGCGAGCAAAAAGTCAAACGAGCTTATGGCTCATACGTACAGCCATCTGTTTGGCTTGCCGACGACTGGCCTTAGGTTCTTTACGGTATACGGGCCGTGGGGCAGGCCGGATATGGCCCTTTTCCTGTTTACCAAGGCGATACTGGAAGGCAAACCGATAGACGTCTTTAATCACGGCAAGATGAAGCGTGACTTTACTTATGTTGACGATATTGTTGAAGGGGTTATCCGTGTGATAGACAACCCGCCGAATGGCAATCCCGATTGGTCCGGTGCGAAACCCGATCCGTCATGTTCGAAGGCGCCGTACAAAGTTTATAATATTGGTAACAGTTCACCGGTATTGCTGATGGATTTTATTGCGGCGATAGAAAATGCAATCGGCAAAAAAGCGGAGAAGAATATGATGCCGCTTCAGCCGGGCGATGTGCCGGCGACTTGGGCGGACGTGACGGACCTGGTCGAAGACCTGGGGTATAAACCGGATACGTCCATTGAAGAGGGAGTAGGGAAATTCGTTAAATGGTACAGAGAATTTTATAATATATAGAAATTAGCAATTAGCAATAAGCGATTAGCTTAAAAACAATCTTTAGAGGAATATGATTATGGCAAAGAAAACAGCAGAAGAAAAGTCTCACTATGTTGGTATTATCGGGTTAGGTTATGTCGGTTTGCCGCTTGCCCGCGAGTTTTGTCTTGGCGGTGCTACGGTTCTCGGCTTTGATGTTAATACCGCGATGGTCAATAAGGTCAACCGCGGCATAAGTCCGATCAAGCATATCCCGAGCACTCAGCTTACCGATATGATAAGTACGGGGCGTTTTCGGGCAACCGACAAGATGAATCAGATCAGTAAGCCGGACACACTTCTTATCTGCGTGCCGACGCCGCTTACCGAAAACCGCGAGCCGGATATGTTCTATGTTGAAGAGACATGCAAGACGATTGCCAAATATCTGCGCAAGGGTCAGCTCGTTGTTCTGGAAAGCACGACGTATCCGGGGACAACCCGTGAACTGATGCTTCCTATACTTGAGACTTCCGGTCTTAAGGCGGGTAAGGATTTTTACATGGCGTACTCGCCGGACCGTGAGGATCCGGGCAACAAGGATTTCCGGACTTCGACGATTCCAAAGGTTGTCGGCGGTCTTGACAAACCAAGTCTCGACATGGCCCTGGACGTGTACAGTTGTGCTATCGAGACACTCGTGACCGTCGGTTCCTGTGAGATCGCAGTAGCGGCGAAGATTATCGAAAATACTTACCGTTGCGTAAATATCGCGATGGTCAACGAGCTGAAACAATTGTTCGACCGGATGGGCATCGATGTGTGGGAGGTTATCAGGGCGGCTAGTACGAAACCGTTTGGCTTTAAGGCGTTCTACCCCGGGCCGGGTCTCGGCGGACACTGCATTCCTATCGATCCGTTCTATCTTACGTGGAAAGCTCGTCAGTATGGGATGGCGACTCGGTTTATCGAACTTGCCGGTGAGATCAATACCGATATGCCGCATTACGTTGTTACGAGGATCATGGATGCTCTTAACGATAAAAAGAAAAGTCTTAAGGGGTCCAAGGTTCTTGTGCTTGGCCTGGCTTACAAAAAGGATATTGACGACGTGCGCGAATCGCCGTCGCTGGAGCTTATCGAACTACTGAAAGAAAAGGGCGCCAAGGTTGACTACAACGATCCGTATATTCCGAAGACGCATAAGCAGCGTGATTACGACTTGCAGATGAAGAGCAAGGACCTAACCGCGAAAATGCTGAAGACTTACGACGCGGTTCTGATAGCTACCGATCACAGCGATTACGATTATAAATGGATCGTTGAAAATTCACAATTGGTGGTAGACACCAGGAACGCAACAGCAGATGTCAAAAAGGGCCGCAAGAAAATCGTAAAGGCATAAAAGCGGTGAACTGACAAGTAGTTTGAATTTGGGAATGATTATATGCCGACAGTATTTTGATATCGAGGTTATCGTTTTTTCTTTTACTCAAATGAAGGAGACCCTCTTGAACCTTTGCATATACATGTAATTAAAGGCGAAAATATTGCGAAGTTTTGGGTCGAGCCTGAAGTTGCAGTTGCACAAAGCTATGGGATGAATCCTTCAGAGTAAACCAAACTTACCAAAATTGTAGGTGAACACAGGGAATTAATCAGGGAGTCCTGGAATGAATACTTTAATAACTGAGCCAGTCGCGACAAAAGTTAGTTTTGATCAGGATAGTATGTGGATTGAGCTGGCAGATGGACGGAAACTTGGTGTGCCTCTGGCTTATTTTCCACGATTGCTAAATGCAAAGGTTAAGCAGAGAAAAAATTATACTATTAGCGGCGGCGGTACCGGACTGCATTGGGAGGATATCGACGAAGATATATGCGTACAATCCCTAATGCAGGGAATAGGTGACAGAACAAGCTGTAATTAGTTATGAGATATTGTTTGGGTTTTGTAGTTGATTATCGGAAACAAATAACCTGAAACTTTTAAACCTGTAACTTGTCACCAATCTTTCGAAGATTTAACCTGTTACTTTCACACTTGTCACCTGTAACCAATTTATCTGGAACTGAAAATGTGGAACTATCTGATCATTACAGCGTCTAACGACGAGCAGGCAGCGGGGTATCAGGCTCAGCTAGATTTGCGGGCCAGGCTCGGTCTTCTTGGCGATGTTGCCAATGTTCTGGTCGTCGCCGACCCAGGCGGCAAGCGCGTAGGCTCTGGAGGCAGTACGCTGTTTTGCCTTATGGAGGTATTGCGGCAGGAGATGAGCGAAGGCGCGGTTGATCTGAGCCGTATTCGGCAGGTGCTCGCCGGTCTGCGAATACTGATTATCCATGCAGGCGGCGATTCCAAACGACTTCCGGCCTACGGTCCCTGCGGCAAAATATTCGTTCCGGTTCCCGGCGAATCGGACAGTTGCCTTCCGCTGACACTTTTCGACCGTCAGCTTCCAACCTACCTTGCGCTTCCTGCGCCGCCGGATAGTACCGGTCAGGTGGTAATAACCTCCGGTGATGTTATGCTGCGGTTTGATCCGGCTCGTGTGAAATTCGATAAGTGCGGACTTACCGGTCTGGGCTGTTATGCACCGCCGGCGCAAGCTGCCAATCATGGCGTATTTTGCGGTATTGACGGTAAAGGCCGGGTAAAAAAGTTTTTGCAGAAACCAACTTCCGACCAGCAAAAGGCTATGGGCGCAACCGATCATTACGGCCAGTCGATACTCGACATCGGCGTGATGAATTTCGATGCGGATACGGCTGTGCGTTTGCTGGAGATATTCGGTCTTAGCGCAGGTGCAGGCGGCAGGCTTGAACTTTCCGGCGAGATGGGTCAGGCAGTTATGGATCGCGGTCTGGATTTTTATCGTGAAATATGCTGCGGGATGGGCAGCGAGGCGACTTCGTCTCATCATATTAAGATGTCACGGTCAAGCGGGTCGAAGTGGGACGACGTTTTGCTGGGCAGGCTTTTGCAGGGACTTGGGCGTATAGATTTTAATCTTGAGCTGCTGCGTCATTGCGACTTTATCGATTTTGGAACGACCGCTAATATCATTCGCAGCGGGACAGCATTGATCCAGCAGGACAGGGGCGCATCGAAACTGAATTCCTGTCTGGATATAAATAACGACATTCACTCCGATGGACAGCTTACAGGTTCATGGTGGTGGGTTGAGGGTTGCCGTATCGGTTCGCCTGTGACGCTTGGCGGCGAAAATGTCGTAATCGGCGTCGATATCGATAAGCCCCTGGAACTTTCCGCCGGTGCCTGCCTTGACGTTATCGCGGGCAATCTGCCGGAAGGCGGAGAAACATGGTTTGTGCGATGTTATGGAGTGGGCGACACTTTCAAAGATACGCTTAAGCAGAAAGCGACTTTCTGTAACATACCTGTGATGGAATGGCTCGATGCGGTCGGTACAGCCGCCGGTGAAGTCTGGGACAGTTCAATTGAAATAGATAAGAGGTCGCTCTGGGACGGGCGTGTTTTTCCGGCGGTATCGTCGGCAGATAAATATTCCGACTGGCTCTGGATGTATGACCCGGCAAGTGCGACGAGTGAGCAGATAAAGAGATGGAAAGAGGCCCGGCGTTTCAGCGTTGCCGAAATTGCCCGGCTGACAGATCCGCAACTGTTCTTTAAGAACCGCCTTGCGATCCGCGCCGAGCAAATAAAAAACTTCCTGCGAAATATTTTCCGCACAGCCAGCGAATTTTCCGCCGAAGAGCTTACGTGCATATTGACCGACGTCTTGAGCGTACCTGCAGAAAGAGCCGCATGGATCGCCGCTCTTATTTCCGAAGCGAAATGGCATTACGATAACGGCAATGGTCTGGGCAAACTGGTTTTCCCGCGTATAATACATACGCTTGGTACGGTTCTTGAAAATGTCAACGAAGATACGACCGCCACTATGTCGGCTGCACTGGAGGGTCTGAGTGAAAATCTCAGCGATGCCGAAAACGACTGGCTTGATTCGCTGGGCCTGCATGTCAATTCCGGTATGACCGTTAAAGACTGGGCCGCAAAAGCACGAAGCATCGCGTTTGATTTCTTAGGCAAATCGATCATCTTCAGCGGCAGCAAAAAAGTAAGCCCGCCGGTCAGCAAACTTAGAAGCGATGAGATAGTCTGGGGACGCAGCCCAGTCAGGTTTGACACCGGCGGCGGCTGGACGGATACTCCGCCATACTCGCTGGAATACGGCGGATGTGTTGTCAATACAGCTATTGACTTGAACGGGCAGTCGCCATTGCAGGCATATTTGCGGGTTACCGATGAGCCGGTTATTACGATCGGTTCGATTGACCTGGGCACACGGATCAAGATAACCGACCTTAAAGAACTGCTCGACTATAGCGAGCCAACCAGTAAATACGGTCTGGTCAAGGCGGCACTTGCATTGTCAGGTTTTTCGCCGGAGATAGCCGACTGGCCGAAAGGCATCACCTTGAAGAAGATGCTAAATACGTTCGGCGGCGGAATAGAAATCACTACTCTGGCGGCGATTCCAAAGGGCAGCGGTCTGGGAACTTCGAGTATTCTCGGTGCCGTTATCGTAGCGGTGATTTATCGGGCGATGGGGCGACAGCTTACACCTACCGATCTGTTTAATAAGGTGCTTCAGTTGGAACAGGCACTGACAACCGGCGGCGGCTGGCAGGATCAGGTGGGCGGGGTTCTCGGAGGTGTCAAGATCGTATATGCCGATAGCGCACTTGTCCCCGATCCGCGGATTCATTATTTACCGTCCGATATTATGGACCCGGCGACTAATGGCGGTTCAACCTTACTATATTATACCGGCATTACCCGCCTGGCCAAAAATATTCTCGAACAGGTTGTCGGTTCCTACCTCAATCGAAACCGCGGGTGCATGGCAACTTTGACCAAGATCAAGGGCCTTACGGCAGAGGTTGCCGATACGCTGTCGCGTAAGGATATGCCGGCTTTTGGTCAGCTGGTCGACCGGGCCTGGCAACTGAATAAGCAGCTTGACCCGAATTCGACCAATGATGAGGTTGAAAAGCTGTTTGCACGTATAGAACCGCATGTTTATGGGGCCAAGCTTTTGGGTGCCGGCGGCGGCGGGTTTATGTTTATGGTCTGTAAGTCGCCTGAAGACGCCATGCGGATCCGGTCGATGCTGGATTCCGATCCACCAAACGAAAGAAGCAGATTTTTCGATTTTAACGTAAACAACCAGGGTTTGGTTGTGACGGTTTGTTAGAATCGCCGCATTTATGGCGATATACAGGGTCTTGATGTGCTGTCTCTTGGCATTATTTCCTGCAAAAGTCGTCCCCAAATAAGACCGAAATACATGCGTAGGTGGGTCGTGCCCGCCTGTTTTAAAAGTGTAGTTTGGCTTAAAAATGGAAACTGGCAGCTAAAAGACGATTTTTGGAAAGAATTGGAACCTGAACCAGAACACCAATTCCTTCCACGCGTACAAAAAGCACACCCGGAATCCAAGGCAAGATATACTGTACCTACAAATATACACTGGGAAACTATCGCAGATTGAGCAAAGCGAAATCCGCCGAAGGCGGACACCTCACGGGGACGGAGTCCAGGCAGATATTGCTGAAATACAACATGAGTATTTGATTATTATAATAGAAAGGTCTGAGAAGATGAAAAAATTTGCTCTAATCGGCGTTGGCGGATATATCGCCCCAAGACACTTGAGAGCAATAAGGGATTCTGGAAACACGCTAGTTGCCGCTCTGGATAAGAATGATTCGGTTGGCGTACTGGACAGTTACTTCCCGGACTGCAGATTTTTCACGGAGTTTGAACGGTTTGACAGGCATATTGAAAAAATAAGGAGAAACGAAAATACTCGCATAGATTACGTGTCTGTTTGTTCGCCAAACTATCTCCATGACTCTCATTGCAGATTTGGCTTAAGAATCGGTGCAGATGTGATTTGCGAAAAACCATTGGTTTTAAACCCGTGGAATGTAGATGCTCTTACTGAGATAGAAAAGGAGACAGGCGGTAAGATAAACTCGATTCTGCAACTTCGTCTCCATGCAGCTATTATAGCACTGAAAGAAAAGATAGATGCCGCCGACAAAAATAAGACCTTTGATATTGACCTGACTTATATTACGTCAAGGGGGCCATGGTATGATGTTTCGTGGAAAGGCGATATTCATAAGTCCGGTGGGATAGCCAATAATATTGGCGTTCATTTTTTCGATATGCTGACTTGGATATTCGGTTCTGTCAAGCAGAATATAGTTCACGTGTCTGAGCCGAGCAAGGCGGCAGGATTCCTCGAACTTGCAAGAGGACGTGTCAGGTGGTTCCTTTCACTTGATCACAATGACCTTCCATTTAAGCCTGAACCAAATCAACCAAAAACCTACCGGTCTATTACGGTCGATGGGCAAGAGGTTGAATTTTCGGAAGGCTTTACAGAACTGCATACGGATAGTTATAAGCATATATTGGCGGGCAATGGCTTTGGTCTTAAGGATGTAAAGCCATCAATAGAAATTGTATCAGAGATCAGAAAAATTCAGCCTGTTGGCCTAAAGGGCGAGTATCATCCGATGCTGGCAAAATGACATACCGCTAATTTTCAAGAGGTAGTAACCATGGCAGATTATTTTGTTCACGAAACAGCTATAGTAGATGATGGAGCAGTCATTGGAGAAGGTACCAAAGTATGGCATTTCTCTCATATAATGTCAGGAGCAAACATAGGTCAAAGATGTATCTTCGGGCAAAATGTCTGTGTCTCTGGCGGAGTGACTATCGGTAATAATGTTAAAGTTCAGAACAACGTTTCAATATACACCGGAGCGGTCATTGAAGACGATGTTTTTCTAGGTCCCAGTTGCGTGCTTACAAATGTTACAAACCCACGCTCCCAGGTTGTCCGTCACAGCCTTTATGAAAAGACTGTTTTCAGAAGGGGCACAACGGTAGGTGCAAATGCTACGATAGTTTGCGGTATCGAACTCGGTCTTTACAGTTTCATTGCCGCAGGTTGCGTTATCGCAAAAGATGTACCGGACTATGCGCTTATGGCAGGTGTTCCCGCTCGTCAGATTGGCTGGATGAGCCGGCATGGTATTAAACTCCCCGCTCCCGATTCCGATGGTGTTATGCTTTGCCCGGAGAGCGGTTATCGCTATAAAGAGGTAGGGCCTGGCATTGTCAAATGCCTGGACATTGACGAAGAGTCGCCGCTGCCGGAAGACAAATCCGTAGGCAAAACATATTACGATGATTTCAAGAAAGAAGACTAATTTGTTAAAGGGAAATTTATGAAAGTCCCATTATTAGATTTACAGGCTCAGTATTGCAGCATCGAAAATGAGGTAATGGCTGCGGTATCCGAGGTTCTCAAGTCACAGCAGTGCATCGGCGGACCAAAGGTCACCGAACTTGAAGAGAAAGTCGCCGCTGCTAGTAACTGCAAATATGCCGTAGGTGCATCCAGCGGTACCGATGCAATTCTAAATGTTCTTATGAGTCTGGACATTGGTCCGGGCGACGAAGTGATTACCACGCCTTTCACTTTTTTCGCGACAGTCGGATGTATCGCACGCACGGGTGCAACGCCGGTGTTTGTAGACATTGACCCGGAAACGTATAATATTGACCCTTCTCTTATAAAGGGCAAGATAACCGATAAGACAAAGGCGATCATGCCTGTGCATCTTTTTGGCCAGATGGCTGACATGAACCCGATCATGGAGATCGCAAAGAAACATGACCTTGCGGTTATCGAAGATTCTGCTCAGTCCATAACGAGTGAATATAAAGGAAAAAAAGCAGGCAGTATTGGAACCGCCGGATGCTTTAGTTTTTTTCCAAGCAAGAATCTTGGCGGTGTTGGCGATGGCGGAATGATCGTTACCAATGACGAACAATTCTATGAAAAGCTGGTGATAATGCGAAATCACGGCAGTAAACCGAAGTATTACCACAAACTCGTTGGCGGAAACTTCCGTCTTGACCCGATCCAGGCCGCTGCTCTTTTAGTGAAACTTCCGCATCTTGACGACTGGTCAAAAGCTCGTCGCCAAAACGCCGAATACTATAACAGCAAATTTGCGGCGGCGGATATTAAAACTCCCTATATAAATCTCGATTGCGTTACCATCTACAATCAGTATGTAATAGGAACGGCAAATCGTGACGAACTAATGGCACATCTAAAAGGAAATGATATTGGTTGCGAGATATATTATCCTGTGCCGATGCACATGCAGGAATGTTTCAGTTATCTTGGACATAAACAAGGTGATTTCCCGCATGCCGAACAAGCAGCCAAACAAGTTCTGGCCCTGCCGGTTTACCCGGAGCTAACCGATGAAATGAAAGATTTTGTTGTCGAGAAGGTTTTGTCATTTTTGAAATGAAACAATGAATAAAAAGTCTTGCCCATTATGCAGTAGTATTACCGGTCATAAGCTATTCTCGACTAATGGTTACGATTTGTTGCGCTGCGATGAATGTGAATTGACATTCATCCATCCGTTCCCCGGCGATGAGGATCAGCGAATTGAAGGTGTTAGTAATAACAGCCTCGAAGATATCACGGTAATCGACCCGGAGAAGTATTCGGTTGCCCGTCAGGTTTATTACCAGGAACTTTTTCCTCTCGTCGAACCGTCATTCAAGAATGCGTCAACATTGCTGGATATCGGTTGCGGTACAGGACACCTGCTGAAACTCGCAGGACAAAAATATGCTATGAAATGTACCGGTATCGAGCTGAATTCGGCCCGGGCTAAATATGCCCGTGACAATACTGGCTTTGAAGTGTTTCAGGTGCCGGTAGAAAAATTCCAGTCCGATCAAAAGTTTGACGTTATAACATTGATAGACGTTTTGTCGCATATTCCGTCCTTTGAAAAACTATTCAAATCGGTAAGTGGATTGCTGGCTCGGGATGGAAAGTTCGTAATTAAAACAGGCGAAGTTGCTGGCGATGTGAAAAGAGGCAGCGTCTTTGATTGGGAAGTGCCTGATCATGTACACTTTCTGGGTTTGAAGACGATCAATGTAATCGCAAAGAAATATGGCTTTACCATTGCCAGTCATCATCGAGTAGCTCATGCAGATGAGTTATATACACGAGCCAGATTCTTAACCAAAGGAAGAAGTAAAGCCAGAGATTTAATCAAACTCATTCTGGCATACACTCCCTTTGCATTGGCGGCAATGAAAAAAAACTACATTAAAAAAAACGGTAAAAGTGTCTATTCATCAGTGATAGTGCTTAGTAAGGTTGGATAACGCGAAATTAGTTTGTGTCTGCAAATTACTTATTACGCTGGCGTGGAGTAGTATATGAGAAAAATAAAAATTCTTACAGTTGTAGGTGCAAGACCACAGTTTGTAAAAGCGGCAGCGATAAGCAGAGCGATAAACAAGTTTAATTGCAATAACAGTTCTGTGAAAATTGAAGAGTTGATCGTTCATACCGGCCAGCACTATGATGATAATATGAGCAAGATATTTTTTGATCAGCTCAAAATACCACATCCTGAGATCAATCTAGAGGTCGGTTCTGGTATGCACGGCAAACAAACTGGCATGATGCTCGAAAAACTTGAAGAAGTGGCGATGGACAAAAAACCTGACTGGATGCTGATTTACGGAGATACCAATTCAACACTGGCAGCGGCAATTGTTGCCTCAAAATTACATATTCCCATAGCGCATGTTGAAGCTGGTTTACGATCGTTTAATCGTAAGATGCCGGAAGAGGTAAACCGTGTTGTCGCTGACCATCTTTCAAGACTTCTCTTATGCCCGACTGATACAGCCGTTAATAATTTGTCTAACGAGGGGATTACAGGCGGAGTACACAAGGTAGGAGATGTAATGTATGATTCGGTATTATTTAATTATAAGTTGGCAGCAAGCAGCAGTAAAATTATTGAAAAATTAGCACTTGAAACCAAACAGTATTACCTTGCCACAATACATAGAGCAGAAAATACCGATGATCCCCAGAGATTGGAAAGCATTATAAAAGCTTTTTCGCAAATTGATGCGACTATAGTATTGCCGTTGCATCCCAGAACAAAAAATACACTTGGAGATGGTTTAGAGAAATTAGCGGATAATGTGTTAATTATCGAACCCATCGCATACCTAGATATGTTAATGCTGGAAAAAAAGGCGTCAATAATTCTGACTGACTCAGGAGGAGTCCAGAAAGAAGCTTACTGGGCAGGTGTCCCATGTATTACATTACGTGATGAGACCGAATGGATTGAACTAGTAGATGCCGGGGTTAATAAGGTCGTCGGAACGGACACAGCTATGATACTGGATGCTGTAAGGAAATCGCCTCTAGTTGCAGAGAAGTTCAATTCCAATAGTCCACGGCTATATGGAGACGGAAATACTGCTGAAAAAATCATTGAATTATTAAGCGGGAAAACATGAGCGTTCAACATGTAACGACGTCTAAAAAGCTGGTTTGGAACACAGTAACTAATCTTGCAACTTTGATAAGCAATGTGGTTATCAGTTTTTGTCTTGTGCGTTTTTTCCTCGGTCATCTTGGCGAACAGCGTTATGGTATTTGGCTGCTTATCGGATCTATTTTTCGTTACAGGGGAATGCTGACTCTTGGATTGAATAGTGCAGTGGCGCGGTATATTCCAGTTAGTCTTGCGGTAAATGATGACGAAGGCGTTCAGAGGGTTATTAGTACAGCGTTTTTTTACTATATTTGTCTTGCGGTTATAATATTAATAGTAACAGTGGTAGCTTATTTTAATATTGAATCGTGGTTTGTTATAGAATCGGCGTTTTTGGCAGATGCTCGAAGACTGGTGCTAATAGTTGGTATTTGCGGTACTCTAGTGATGCCCCTGTTGCTTTTTAGCGCAGTATTGGGTGGTATCCAACGATATGACATAATGAATTTAGGATCGCTTATACCTCTACTTATCCGGACGGTATTACTGGTTGTATTGTTGTTGCGTGGGTATGGGTTGGTGACGATGGGTTTTGTGTTTGGGATAAGTGAGATATCTACTTCATTATTACAGTTTTTCTTTGCTCGAAGGCTTTTGTCGCAATCTTTAATTTCTTTTAAGATGTTGGATTTCAGGCTTTTTCGTGAAATGCTTGCCTATGGCGTTAACACATTTTTGTATGCTATGGGAGCGATGATAATGTATAAGGCTAGTGATG
>JAIPFN010000099.1 GCA_021736615.1 Phycisphaerae bacterium
GAACGATAAGTTCGTCCGCATCGCCCGGCTTTATGTTGGTCTGCTGGGCCTTTACTGCAGCGTCAATAACAGCGCCCGGGCGTAATTTATCTTCTTTAAGCCAGTAGAACCGCTTGTGAGAATCCTGTCGCCAGATGATGCGTTCCGGCAGCGGGTTACGCGTATATTTAGCCATCCACGGCAATGCGTCTGATGCTCCGCCCTGAATCCAATGGCCCCTGTCTTCATAAATCTTTGTCCAGTTAATATACCCGCCTGGATTATTTTTGTGGAGTTCTGCCAGTTTGTCTCCCCATGTGCGGGCAACAGTATTTCGATTGTATGCCTTGTCCTTTCCGCCAACATGAATTGTAAACGGCGTGTTATATAGACTTACCGGTGAGGCATTGTTAGGATGACCGGCCATCATCGATGCCGCCGCCCAGCGATCGGCCATCCGCGGCCCAATCTGGTACACCCCGTCTCCGCCTGCCGAATACCCCATCACATAAACACGGTTGGGATTAACGTCCTCAAAGACGATCATATTTTCTATAAGCCGGTCAAACATCCCGTCGATATGCCCCTGGTGCCACAAATTCCAGGTATTCGTCGGTGCGCGTGGGACAAGATAAACACCTTCCGGGATTTGGTACAGTTTTTTCTGGTTGTTCCACTGGCTGTCATTGACACGCTTAGGTGCCCCGCCTCCGCCATGCAGCGAGATATAAAGACTTCTGCCGCTTTCGGGCTTTTCGCCGAAGACTTTGTAATAGAAAGGCATCTCCAGCTTACCGTCCTTAATCATGCGCGATTTCATTTCTTCTGCATGATCTTGTTTGATGTAACTAACGTGATCGGCCCAGAGCAACTGCCGTGCGGTTTCAGCGTCCTTTTGTGTAAGGGCAACATCGGTAAATAACTGTTTAGAAAGAGGCTCTCGTTCGCCGCGCTTGGTTTCCAGGAAAGTTTTAAGCTGATCGACGGCGTGAAGCGAAGCCTCGACATCAAAATCGCCGCACTTCTTAGGTGCTGCTGTCTTTTCACTTTTCGCTGTAGTCTGACCCATATAACGGTCGGTAACATTGACCGCGTAGACATAATCAATATTCCGGTCCCAAACCAATGGAAACGTCTGAGCCGTATGTTTGTAGCTTGCCGCATAGATCGCATGCAAGCGGTGGTCCTTTTGGGCAGTTCTTGCCTGCGCGGTAAACCATGCCTTATCAAGTTTGTCTCCGGACGGTTCACCGCCGCCGGTGTAGTGCCAACCGTCATCCCAGATTTCAACCCAGGAATGGTTACCGCTTTTATTGGCCCATAGCGGTGTGCCCGCAAATCTTGCCGGTATTCCAACCGCCCGGCATGCATCGATCAGCAATACAGACATACCAGTACACGATGCCGTATGCGATTCTATCGTTTCGTAAGGGCTTTGGTCAGCCTTGATCCGTTTGCGTGAAAAACGAACATCCAGCTTCTTGAAGATTTCCCGGTTAAGTATTACCGCAGCCTCGCCCGGCGATTTGGCCTGCGCAATCAAAGGCATAAATCGCCTGTAAAAATCTCCACGCCAATCATCCCGGCGTTCGTTAATACTGGCATAAGGCAGCACGTCATTAAGAAAAATATTTTTGGGAACCTGCGCTTTCCAGGGCGACTTGTCCCATACCTCGTAAGCAAATTTCACGTTGTTTAGCAAAAACTCCGCCGACAAAGACTTAAGATCACGATCGGGCATGTAAGCAATCAGAAAATTCATTCCCTCTTTCTGGCTGCCGTCAACTTCATCGAGGGCCTTTCTGAGTTGTGCAGTATTATCACCTGCACGACTCAGGGCAGACTCGACCAGGACAGACAATTTATCATCGGCAAACAGGACTGCGTTGCCGAAAATAACAAAAATAATTGCAAGCCTGACGCCTGGATTTCTCATGAAATCCCCTCGTTGTTATTCGTAGATTCGTGTTAATTCGTAGTTCAGTTTTTCGCCTCAAATTTCTGGCTGGTAACGATTGGCACGTATCCGGCTTCCATGCCCTTTGGCGGCGTTACGATTAGTGCCGGGTCAATATCTGCCAGTTTTCCAACGGTCGGCGGTGCCAGGTAGTCACGGTCCTTTGTCCAGTTACGATGAAGCTTCTCAACCCTGGCCTGAATATTCTCACGCTCTTTATCCGTCATATCGGCATTGAGCAATGCGGGCTGGTCGGCGAATCGATACCAATAGTACGTTACCGTGCTGCCGTCACCGATTTTTACCTTAAACGGCCCTGCCGCCGGACCGGGCTTTTTCCAGCAGGTCTCTGCCCCATCGGGAGTAACCCGCGACCTGGATGGGCGATCATTCTTAGGCCGCTTAAAGCTAAGCTCCGCCAGACCTGTCTCGGCGGGAACATCCTTAGCATCAACAGCAACCCACTTTTTGACCTCAATATCTTTACCCCTTATTTTTTTAACTTCTTTGGTCTGTTTATAATATTCCGGAATAGTCACCAGTGAACCATTCTCGGTTTTTCTCTTAGTGACTTTTCCCATATCCCACTTAAGCCCGAAAGTATAAGGATCCGGTGCCTTCGTACCCATGAAATCCATATCAAACGAAACCTGTTCGTCCTTGGGAATATGACTTCCAAATACCCGCCATCCGGGTCCGCCTTGACCGTTAAACTTATTCACACAAGCTCCCTTAGGATCAATGCTGCCATCAACGGGCTTACCGCCTTCAAACCATGCCTTAACACCATCCCAAAGCGCCGACTTATCATAAGCAGTAAGACGGTGCAAAATCACGGTTTCACCGTTTGCCCCTACAGGGAACTGTGTTTTGGTCACACGAACGTAAGTATCGCCATTCGAATCGGTAACCTGCCCGCAGTGGATATGCTGCGTTTCCATCGATATAGGCTTGTTTGCTTTGCACGGACGACTGTCAAAAAACATCCCGGCAAGACGAGGGTCTTCAACTGTCACACGCGACCAGAAATGCGGGGTAAAAAATGCAACCGGACCCTTGAAGTTTCCGGTGCTCAGAAACAGCGTCCAACAATGATTACCTGTCGGAATATCCTTACCGTTGGTTTTAGCTTTCTTCTCGGTCAACGGGAGCGGCAGATACCCATACCCGAAAAGTTCACCGCAGGTACCCTGCTTGAGATTCAAACCGTCCGGCGGAAACAGCACCCAAGGACTCAGTTGTGCAACACCGTAATGGCCTTTGGGATTATCCCAGTCCTGTCCCTTGCCCGAACCTGGCCCGTTGGCCCAACTGCGAAAGTTCAGTTCTACTCCGCCCATTATAAACTTCGGAGTTGTCGTAGGAAACTCCGTCGCACGCCACCATCCAAGCCCGCCCTCGATCTTGGTATACAGCCTCATTCCATCAGGTGCAGGCTTGCCATGATCAGGCCCCATCCATGTACCGAACAGACCCGACTGAAAACTACGTCCGGGATATTCCTCAAGCAACGGCCACACTGCCGAATACATCGAATACCCTGCATTGTAAGAATCGTCGATTTTATCTTTACCGGCGTGGAAATACCCGCCGACATTACCCTTATACATCTTGTTAGCTTCAGCAAAAACCGGCGACACGAACAAGGCGAACACAAACAGCAAGCACGCTGCTAAAAATACAAAACGCTTTTTCAACATAACAAAATCTCCAAAAATTATTTCTCTACACCGCTCACAAAAGTGAGTCACTAACAATAACAAACTAATAAAACTGACAATTACTAAATTTAAACGCTGCAATACTGCTCTATTACTATTGAAAACGGATTACCCGTGAAATCTATTGCAATTATCAATCAAAAAATAAAGACAATCTGACCTGATGAGTAAAATGCTTTTCTTTCACTAACCTAACTGATCGCTTACTGCTAGCTTCTAATCGCTATTTTTATTTTTCCGCAGTTCTGCCAGATGAACAAGATACTTCTCAGGTCCGCCTTTTCTGTAACCGGTTTTGGCATAGGGGTTTCCTTTGCAGTCCGTAAGGTAAACTGTCGGGTAACCGCGCAGACTGTATCTCTCCTTTAATCTCTTGTTTTGTTCCATCAGATCAGGAGCAAGCTTTTTCTTACGTGGAGTGTCCACCATTAGAAATACAAAATCCTTAGACGCTTTGTCGATGAATTCCTTGTGCTCAAAAACCTCTTTGTCAAGCTTGATGCACCAGTGGCACCAGTCCGACCCGGTAAAATCGATCAGAACATCTTTATTCTCGGCCTTAGCCTTTGCCAAAGCCGCCTTGTAATCGGTCATCCATAAATCTTGCCCGGTATCTGCCGAAGCATCCATGAATTTTTTCAGCGAAACGAATTCAGGCTCACCGGTTGCCTTTTCGGCTTCGGCGATAATCTTACGAATTAAAATGACACTGTCAATAAGATTACCTTTAGCTTCTCTGTGCTTAAGCATTCTCTTTTCAAGTTCCTTAACATTCGGCAAAATTGTTTTAACCGCAGCCGGTCCGTAACTTTCAAGAGATTTCAAACAGGAAAGAACACGGTTTTTCTTACCCCATTTTTCAATCTCTGTCAATTCCAGACACAACGGCAGTCCCTCTTTAATCTTGTTATCGGCAAGAACCTTAAGCCCTGCCGTCCGAATACCGCTGGCAAACATTATACCACTGGGCGCAAGCTCTTCAGCTGCCTTAACGATATCGGGCATAAGCACTTTAAGGTCACGTTTGGGCAAATCCTTATACAAATTGCCGGGGAATGAACGTGCCCAGCCGTCTTCGTTTTTCAGAACCGAGCTGATAGCCGGATAAAGCAGTTTGCGGTCAATACTATCCAGCAAACCGGCCTGAACAATCCTGCTGTGCGAACCCTTGTACCTGTTAAACAGTGCCTTTGCAGCATAACGGTGGGATACATTTCTTAGATCGGCAGGGTTGGAACTCACCGCCATCCTCAGAAGGTCGTCAACACTTTCTTTGTAAACCTCCGAACCCAGACCAAAGATCGCCTCACACGCCAGGCATTGCATCCATGGATCAGAGTCCCTGAGAAGGGCGCGAACTTTCGGTGCTGCCCTTTTCGCACGCTCGCCCAGAAATCCAAGAGCCTGACAGGCACCATAACGCGTATTCGTGTCGGAACTGTCAAGCATCTTAACAAGCGTTGGAACATAATCCTCTTTCAGGGCCGACAGCGACTTTGCGGAACGTCCGCGTACAATCGGCGACCAGCTTGACAAACCGGCGATAAGTTCTTCCGGACTGCGCCCTACGTAAAGTGAACCGTTCTTTTCTTTTTCCAAAAATACACCGCGTCCGGCTTCGATAACTTCTTTAGTTTCTTTGCGATCCAAAGGTCTAACCGTACAGGGTTTCTTGCCTGTTATGTAAAGGCTTTTCAGCGGCAATGCATAAGCAAGCATAAACTTACCCGTGCAGTCCCAACTTGTGTATTTACCGTGCTCTTCCTCACCCTGCGGCGATCCCTGGTAACCGAAGGCCCCGTCATACTCCCGCGCCAGATCATAATACCATCCCAGTTCTTTCATATAAGCGCCCGTTGCAAACTCGCCACAGCGGGAAACACCCGGCATCGCCCAAAGCACATTGAAGAAATTACCCGTGTGCCCGCGTTCACGCTCGTTGTAGGCAGCCGTGGACATTTTCGCATAGAACTCGGCAGTCTCCCGGTCGCCGATTAGATCAAAGCACACCGTCGCCGACGAACATTTGCCGTTGTCTTCGTGCCCGAACCACGGGAAGTGGTCACCGTAAGGTATAGCTCCCTTATTTTCATACCACTTCATATACTTGGCTGTCGTTGCAATCGTCTTATCGAGATCAGGATGTTTTATCCCAGCCTCGCGAGAAATGATCATAGCCATCCACAAAGTAAGTGTCGGCTGGTTCATAGCACCATAACCCGGACAGCGTCCGTCCGGACCTGCATACCTGTGTCCGTAAGTACCTACAGGGCTAGCTCCCCTTGCTATCTCCAACGCCAAACGACGCAGACCCGGCATAATCGACTTATCACCGGTCGCTGCGGCATACTCAGCAAGGAATATAGTCGTATAACTGGCATACCACGATGAATCGGTTTTAAACTCGGCTACCTTACGAGCATATTCGGCGAGCATAGGACTATATTCCTTCCGACCCGACGCAAGCAGCGCAAGAGCGTTAAGACTATTGGGTATAGATACCCCGCCCAGCCCTTTTTTCGCAATAGCCCTGCATCCCTGCTCAAAGATTTCCCTCGACTTATCACAGTCGTAAGGCGCAGTCTCGCTGTAGGTACCCAGCGCCTTAAGTCTGAGTGTGACGTTTTCTGTTTTGCCTTCGCGCCATCGCAAAAACTGCATTCTGCCGCTATTTCTTCTCTCCTCAGCTTCCATAACTGCCTTGGCAAACTGAATCCGCGCATCACCGTCGAAAGGCTTACCACCGACACCAAGGATCACATCCCCCTTTTTCAATATCCCGTCAGCGGGAGAATTTTTTGCAACGTCTGTGATCAGTATCTGTCGAGCGTCACCTGTGTTACCCTTGCGTCCATAGATCCAGCCCCGTGCGCCGGTAGGCCCAAGGTTCCAGTCATGCGAATTGTCTTTGACCCCGCCCTTGGTAAAGTCCGGCTTCGGCGATGCTTTGCGTGCCGCACCGCAGGTAAAAGTCGCACAAAATATTACAGCGACCAGGACAAGGATTGCATTTTTACGATTCAAAACCATATTCATAACTCGTTTCCTTAATACCAACTCCGTTTGCCCAACTTCCCCGGATGGTGAAAGATGACGGGAATTCATATAGATTGGATAACACACCCAATACAAATTCCCATTTTTGAAAGATAACACTCAATTTTTAACATATTAACAGTCAAAATTCAAACTAAATACGCGCAACTATGCCCGGCAATGCTTAAATGTGTTTTAATAAACAACGCCTGCGAACCGGAAAATATTGCAGAAAACCCCCGAAACCCTCCTTTTTCACCCCATCCTGATTTACCGCCCAAAAACAAAGATTTGGCAGACATACTCACTCTTGACAGCCAAAAACACCAAAAAACACCCGATTTGTCTGAGTGCTTTGTGACCTTTCTCAAAAAAACACCATAACCATCTCAAATAGTAAATTTTGCCATTTTTCGCTTTCTCGACAACGTCTAATCACATACTTGACAATCCCCTTCAATGTCACTATCCTGTTTGGCTTCTTATCAACTCTCTATTTTGAGGTCAAAAATTAAATGCCCAGCACCTATATAAAACGAATATAAGAGGCTTCCGTCTATGACGTTGCCGTCGAAACACCCATCCATTCGATGCCGCTGCTCAGTGAAAATGTTGGCAACGACGTTCTGGTTAAGCGTGAGGATCTTCAGCCGGTGTTTTCGTTTAAGCTGCGCGGGGCATACAATAAAATATCCAAGCTGACGACCCGCCAGAAAAATCGCGGAGTTATCGGCGCATCGGCAGGCAACCATGCCCAGGGCATCGCCATCAGTGCGCAGAAACTCAAGATCAAATCAACGATAGTAATGCCCACGACCACCCCGCAGATAAAAGTCGACGCCGTAAAACGCCGGGGCAGCACGGTCATTCTGCACGGCAACCGCTTCGACGACAGTTGTCTCTACGCCAAAAAAATCGCCGCTGAAAAGGGCTATGTTTTCATACACCCATACGACGATCCGGACGTAATTGCCGGGCAAGGAACCATCGGCATGGAAATACTTCGCCAGCACACCGATCCGATCTACGCCATATTTATTCCGGTAGGCGGCGGCGGACTTATTGCCGGCGTGGCCGCGTATATAAAATATTTACGTCCGGAGATAAAGATCATCGGAGTCGAAGCGGAAGATTCGGCATGCCTGAAAGAGGCGATGGCCGCCGGGCACCGGGTAAAATTGCCCAAGGTCGGGATCTTCGCCGACGGCGTGGCGGTTTCAAAGATAGGCAAAGAACCATTCCGTATCGCCAAAACCTGCGTAGACGAGGTAGTTACGGCGAGCACAGACGAAATATGCGCGGCGATCAAAGATGTATTTGACGACACTCGCGTCATATCGGAACCCGCCGGTGCCCTTTCGATAGCGGGCCTTAGAAACTATGTCCGCACAAAAAGAATCCGCAACAAAAAGCTTATCGCCATCTCTTCGGGGGCAAACGTCAATTTTGAAAGGCTCAGATACATCTCTGATCGTTTTGAGATCGGCGAAAGAACAGAAGTAATCCTCGCCGCGACAGTCGCCGACAAGCCCGGCATACTCAAGAGGTTTTGCAAAGCATTGCAAAAACACGAAATCACAGAATTCAACTACAGATACGAGCCTGATACGCTCGCGACAATCTATGCCAGAATTCATCTTAACGGCGAAGCAAAAGATCGCACCGAGTTGTTTAAGGGGTTGCGAGGTGAAGGGTTTTCTATAACGGACCTGTCGAATAACGAACTTGCCAAGATGCACATAAGCCACATGGTAGGCGGTCATAAAGGGGGCATTGAAAATGAAGTGCTCTATCGCCTGGAGTTTCCGGAGTGCCATGGCGCATTGACCGATTTCCTTACGCTGATGCAGCCGGAGTGGAACATTTCGATCCTGCATTACAGAAAAACCGGCGGAGCATATGCTTATGTATTTATAGGAATCCAGATACCGGCCGACCAGCGTGAAGACTTCGAGTCGCGTATGAAAGAGGGCCGCTATTCGTTTACACGCGAACAAGGCAACCCGGCATATAAGCTGTTTTTAAGCTAACTCAAACTGACCAGTTGGTCAGTTTGAAATTAATAATGATTATTGTATAATGTATAATGAATGATTCGGCCTTATGGCCGAGACTATATTAGAAAAACAAAATTAGGGAGCGTTTTTATTATGGATATTATCAAGACAACCGGCGCACCGGAAGCTATCGGGCCTTATTCTCAGGCAGTAAGTACAGGCGACCTGGTATTCTGTTCCGGACAGATCCCGCTGGATCCTGCGACCATGACACTGGTAGGCGATACCGTCGCCGAACAAACTTCGCAGGTTCTAAAGAACCTGGCCGAAGTCCTCAAAGCCGCTGGCAGCGGAGCCGGCAAAGTTCTCAAAACAACAGTATTCCTGAAAGACATGAACGACTTCGTTGAAATGAATAACGTCTACGCCGGGTTCTTCGGCGACCATAAACCGGCTAGAGCGACAGTAGAAGTAGCCCGGTTGCCAAAGGATGTACTGGTAGAAATCGAGTGCACCGCACAGGTATCATAAAGCTTTAAAAAAGTGAGCTCTGTAAATTCACATGTGCTGGATTGGGTAGTCCGGATTCTTTGGCTGGGGTATTGGTCCTCCCGGCGACAATGTGACTTTGAGTATTTTTCGGGGGACTGTACAGTTAAGCCCTCAAAAAACTACACCTTTACTACACCGTTTTTACACCGCTTTTGCAATCTCGCGACTTTAAATACCCTTAATGGCCTGTATTTATAGTGCTTTGATCTCATTATGGAGCCTTTTGCACATTAAGCAATATAACAGGTACAGTTAGCGTTCATCCTGGCTTTGTATTGCATGGGGTGGAATTTCCTTGAGTTGCGTTAGAAAGCCTATTCCGAACCAACCTAAAATCCCCATGCAACCTAAGCCCCCGAATATCGCACCCGGGGGGTTGAAAAAGCAATTAAGCACAACAAATAACATGGTCAACATTCATCATAAAGCCCTTATTTGAGTAGTACAACATAGAGCTGTCGGCTGGAAGCCGGCGCTACGGGCTTTTTCAACAGCCCCGGCAGTGCTATTATTTCTCTTTTTCTTGCATTTATTGGCAAAAGTTAGTGCTTTTTGCGCGTTTTTGAGTGTTTTTTACACGCTATTTTTCGGGCTGTTTTTCTTCTCTCAACTTTTCCAATAACTCATCAGCCGGAGTGCCCTTCCAAAGAATTGTGCCATCAGGAGCGATCAAGACAGACTCCGGTAACTCACCAATTTCATAGTCGACGATTATTTTTGAGGTGTGCATAAGCGCAACTCCATAGCTGCCCGGAAGTTTACACTCGGCGGCCATCTTCTTTCGCATATAGTCCCAGGGAATCAGTTCAACGGCAATATTTAGAATTGAAATATCATCCTGCGAATCAGCTATTCGACAGGCCTGTTGAAGATTCATTGCCTTGTCGGGGTAATGTTCTTTCAGTGCCGGATTTGTAATATTGACAAGCACCTTCTTGCCCTTATAATCTCTGAGACGAATTTTTCCTTTCGACCTTAGTTTTTGTATCTCAAAATCCGGTGCTTTCATTCCTACAGACAAAGGCGATTTTCTGCAACTAATTGTTCCAAGATCGACGGGCTTGTCCATTTCCTCAATCGTCTTGAATTCGGGTACGACAAATATTTTCGAGGCAGTTGCGATAACCTTGTTGTAATCACACCGGCGCGGGAATTTTTCTGGTTCTTTCCAGGCACGAACTTTTGTAAAAAGAAGGTATCTTCCGGGTTTTACATTAGCAACTTTAAACCGGCCATTGTTATCAAGATCACAGGAATAATATCCTTGCAAATCCCCATACTTTTCTTCCATCTTCCGAACCCATTGCCTACCTTCTTCGCTATTGCCATACTGCGTAAACCATACCGCTAACTCGCCATAGCTCATCGCTTCGTGATTATCGGGCAGCGGAAACTCCTCTTCCTGGATCGGCATAGTTTCGTAGACTCTCTGGAAAGAAATATCGCGGCGGCCGAATTCTTCATTTAAAGGAGTGCCTTGCGGTGTCAGAACTGTACCTGTTACAGCCGGTCCGTCACCACCGAAAAATACTTCCTTCGTTTCACCGGCGGTTATAGTTATATTTTTATAAGGCTTTAGCAATACTCTGACCTCTCCGGGAATTAGTTTATCGAAAAGAAACGCACCGTTATTATCTGTCTTTACACTGCAATTGATAGCCAGATTGCCGAATGTCATTATGTTGCCATCGTAATTAAATTGATAACCAGGGTAGTCCACCCTTATCTTTTCGTTTTTAGCGGGATTGCTGCCTTTATAATAGTATCCCTTGATCCGGGCGTACGGCTGAAGGACGAATTTCATGTCCTTTGGGAAATCCGTTGAGGAGATGTAGACATACCCATCATCTTCAAGCACGAGCAAACCGTATTTATCGCCTCCGACAGCGTCAAAGTGAAAACGCCCCTGGTCATCGGTCAATGTATTATGGTGATACCTCAAACGAGACTCGTCATATTTCATATCGTAAAGATGCAAAGTCCCTTGAGGGACTATCACAGTTACGCCGGAAAGAGGCAATCCATTCGGATCAACGATCACGCCGTCAATTCCGCTGTCGGGGACCATCTCTATCGAAAGGTCAACATCCTGCTCACCGAGCATTACCTTTCTCGAACGTGTCGGTTTATAACCGTCTGCTTTAAAAGCGATACTAAACTGCTCACCCTGCTCGGTAAAAGCAGTCGAGAACTTGCCGCCAGCATCTGCGATAGTCACTTCAGTAGTTATGTATCCACCCTGATACTTGCGATAGGAAAATCTTTTAATCGGTTCTTTGGTTACCGAATCTATCACCTGACCAGTGACAGAGAGATTTTCATTTAAGACGAACTCGTATTCTTCATTTGAAGAGATTACCTGCTTGGTCTTCTGTGTCATATACCCATTTCCGGAAATCATTAACGAGAGTTTATGATCCGGGGCATTTGGCCATACAAATCGGCCGTCTTTTTCTGTTTTCGTATTCCAGTCGATAGCCCGAAGATCATCACGATTTGACGTTCTCCACTCATCTGCTCGAACGGTGGCGCCTGCAACTGGCAAACCGTCAGTATCGACAACTCTTCCGCAGATGGGCAGTCCCTCTTTCATTACGACTTCCAGAGAATGGGCTTTTTCTTTGAAGAACACCTCCTTTGTCAAAGGCGCGAACCCTTTGGCCGTGACCGTTACATATTCAAGTCGATAGCTAACCGGGACCTTTCCCTGACCTTCCACCTGTTGGTATTTTGCCCCGGTACGGCGTACACTCAAATTATCAAAGCTGAAGGTTCCGTCTTCGCCGGTAATCATTCTCTTTTCAGGTCCCCTGGAATGGTAATAGTCTCCAAGCTGGACACGAGCATTTTCAAGCGGGTTGTCGGACTGGTCGGTTACTATACCGTAGATAGAATAGCCCTTGTCGGCAACAAATACGTACTCCTTGTCCCGGAGCAGTTGGATGTCTTGATCTGTTTTTGGCCAAACTCTTTCTTGCGAATAGTTCTTATCCAAAGTGGAAAGCGACAAAGCTTTAAGATCTTCGGGCACGCAATCTAACGACCATCTGCCCTTGCTGTCTGTTATAACTGATTGATTGACATCATTTTCGGGGATTTTCATATGCTCGTCATTATTGACAGTAATCTTTAGATTGAAGTCGGAAAGTTCCTTGCCTTCAGCGTTTCGTACAACACCTCCGATCTCTGTGCCCTTCTCCAATGCGTAATGAACTTCGACAGGTTCATCACCAGGGGAATTTTCCTTGCGAATGGAATAATTCATTGGAACGAAACCATCCATGTTGACGGTCACCTTACAAATCCAATCCTTTTTACTGTCCCAACGTAATTGACAGTACCCATTTTCATCCGTCAACGCCGACCCAAGGCCCTTAGCGTTATAAACAGTCGCCTTTTCCATTGGTTTGCCGGTTTGCTTGTCTGTAACATAAACCTTAATCATGCGTCCGGTTTGCTGCTGCTGGTCATCTGGTGTAGATTGTGTATTATCACTTGAAATTACAGTTTTTTGGGCTTGCCTGCCTTGCAAAGAATTGTCCTGGCCGTTTAAGGCTGAGGTTTGGTAGTACTGTTGTAAATCATTTTCCGGGGTGTCACTATCGTCAGTTTTTAATGCGTCCAGATCACTTGATTCGGAATTGGCGACAATATCATTTATCAGGGTAGAACTGCTTTGCGACTCGGGAGGATTTATATTCTTATACGCCACCGCTCCGCCGATAGCAATAACAGCAATCGCCGCTGCGGTAACTATCTTGAAGGTAACCGTACTATAGGCGGCAGTTATACCGCCCGTAGACGCAATGGCCGCACCTCCGGTTGATGCAGAACCAGCCGTGGTAACGCTTGCTGCTGCTGAGGCTGTGGCGGCGCTTTTTAATGCCAATGCAGCTACTGAGCCCATAACACCGGCGGTAAACGCTTTGGACGGGCCTGTTTTGCTGATTGTTGTTTCTATCATCCGGGCGGCCTGGTCTTTTAGCATTTTTCTTCCGCGTGAGAGACGCTGCTTTACGGCGTCTTCGGAAAGTTCGAGTTGGGCGGCGACTTGTTTTATTGACTGGTCCTGGCGGTAGTAAAGTACGATTACTTCGCGGTATTTCTGGGGGATTGTCTTTAGGGCGTGCTCGACGATGGCCTTTCGCTCGTCGGTTAATGCGTCTTCGTCGGTTTGGTCGGCGGTTACTGCCGATTCGTTTACAGAGTCAATATTTGCGGCGGAGCTTATTATGTCGCTCTTTTTATCTCTGAAAGAATTGCGGACGACGTTGCGGGCGATGGTGGCGAGCCAGCCGCGGAATTTTTTGAGGTCCTTAAGCTGGTCGAGACTCCTCCAGGCACTTATGAAGGTTTCGTGGGCGAGTTCTTCGCTTTTTTCGACGTCACCGGTTGCGATGTAGGTTACTGCGCAGATATAACCCTGGTATCTGGATACAATCTGCTCGAAAGACGCGGTATCGCCGTTGGCACTGGCCTTTAGCAGGCCGATCTCGTTTTGGTTGTCAATTGGCATTGAGGAAACCTTTCTTATGGAATATTATAACCATTCTATAAGAAAGGAACAAGAATCATAAAAAGGTGACAAAAACAGGGGGATTTTTGTTTTTTTTCCTGAAAAGTAAGTTTTTTTCACCACTAAGGCACGAAGGCACTAAATCACACTAAGAAAATTGAAAATTTATAAAAGTGAGCGGTTAATTATTGATTTTGAGTCGTGCGATTAGCCCGGCGCTGGCGCTTAGGGCTGCTGTACGGCACGCTTTTGTTTAGTCTTTGACTGTTATTTGGTCGCCTTTTGCTGCGGCGTAGACTACTATTATCTCTGCGGGAGTATTTCCGTCATTGCGGCCATGATGCAATTTGTCTACTACCTCTATGAGAGCGTCGCCGGCTTTTAGATGCAATGTTTCCTGGTTTTCGGTAATGACTGTAAGTTCGCCTTTTAGCAAAACGCCTGCGTTGATTACCGGGTGGTGGTGGAGGGGCAATTCGGTTTTTGGAGGTATGGTAATTCGCAGTATGGTGATCTCGGGGGCTGCCGTTGGATATGCAGGCAAGTCAACTCCGTCCCAACTTTGGCCGGATTTTACGAGTGTCTGGACCTCGATCTTGCGGTCAACATTCGATGCACATCCGGAAAATATCACAGCTGCGAGTAGCATTGAGACTGCTAATAATCGTTTTGTCATTGCTTTTCTCTCCCGCTGAGGTCCGGTCTGGTTATAAATCGCTGCGTTTTTTCTTTTCATTTAAGGCTTTAAGTTCGACTATCGTTTGCTGGTCTCGCGGGCGGTTTATAGCATTTTTTGATTCGATCAAGGCATCTATATTCAAAACATTAAAAACCTTTCCTTCAATCTTGATTTTCTCAGATGCCCTAAGCAGCTGATGGTAATCGCCAACTCCTGTGACGTGTCCGAGACAATCTAATTGGCCAAGGTCCGTATCTAGATATAAGTTCTTTAAGCTTTTGCAATTTTCTTGAGTTAGTTGCAGCATGACCTTTTTGGAAGTCATCCTGTGAACAGGATTCAGCCCTGTTAAGGCCGTTTGCAAACGCATCAAATTTGGCGGTGAAAAATCACAGCAAATGTCGATGTCCTGGGTTACCGTTGTACAGCCATGTGCAGCTGAAGCAAATCCGCCGATAATTATAAAGTCAACTTTGGAATCGGCCAGATACGTCAATAATTCTAAAAATTTTCCTATCATAATCCCATGGCACCTTTAAGCATATTTAGTGACTTTAGAGCTGCCTGATGCCTTCTAAGACGCTCGGCGGGAGTTCGTTCGGAATTGTCGATAAGCATTTGGATGTCAACTCCGTAGTCGCGGGCTTCTTTGAGGTATGGATATTGGCGAACAAGCTCATCAAATCGTGCCTGCTCGTCAAATATCATATTGTTTTGATCTTTGTTTGTATTGGTCATAGTAATTCTTGTTAAAATTTTGACACAACAACAAAACGCAAAGGCCAATGTCTGAAATTGTACCGTAGTTCATTTCTAGACATACAAGCCGCTTTCAGTGCCAATTACAGAAATGAAATACCCCCAAGGGGACTCGAACCCCTGTTACTGGGATGAGAACCCAGCGTCCTAGGCCGCTAGACGATGGGGGCGGCTACTAGTCTTTAGTTTATAGTTTTTAGTCTTTAGTTTTAGGTTTAGGTTTAGTTTTTAGTTTTATTTGTGACTTGATGCGTCTATCTTTTTAATAAGGCTCATTGTCATCTTGCTTATTTGTTCGACTTCATCAATTAGCGTTGATGCTTCATTGTCACTAATGTATTCTAGTCTAGCTGAAATTATCAACTGCGTTATTAGTTCCGAAGCACTGCCGAGAGTTATAAATAAAAATTGTTTATACTCATTTTTAAAGCCCCGGCTAAACCCTTCGGCGATATTCGATGGAATCGAAACCGCAGATCGCCTAATCTGGCCCGTCAGACCATATTTTTCCTCCTTTGGGAAAGAAACCGTGGTCCGATATACCCGCTCTACAAGTGTTATCCCTCTTTGCCAAATCTGCAAATCTCTAAAACTGGCGATTTTAGCATGCTTCACAGCACTGCCCAACTTAAGTCTAATAACTATAAACTAAAAACTAAAAACTAATAGCGACGGGTGGATTCGAACCACCGACCTCAGGCTTATGAATCCCACGCTCTAACCAGCTGAGCTACGTCGCCGAAATCTTAACAAGAACGGCATTTTACACACAAAATTCGGCATTGCAAGAGAAATTACAGCATTTTCCAGGCAAAATTAAGCAATTTTCAATAAAATCCCCCTTTAGGCCTTGAATCTGTCAAACAAGTTATTATTGATTGACTTCAGTGCCGGGTAAATGCTTTTGTATATCTCAAACAGTGTTTCGTACTTTGCGGTCAATTCGAGGTTTGGGTTGTATACTTTTGTTGGTTTTTTGACCCGCTCGAAAGCCTGGTCGAGATTTTCGTACAGGCCGATTCCGATACCGGCAAGCATGGCCGCTCCGAGGGGGGTTGCCTCCGGGACGTCGGAGACTTGTATTGGCAGGCCGAGCATGTCGGCTTTGTTTTGAATCCAGAACTGATTTTGCGAACCGCCGCCGGAAACGATTATGTTGTCGAAGCGGCAGTTGAGGCCGGATTCCATTGCCTGGCGGATTTCGAGGAACTGGTAGTTTAGGCCCTCGATAACGGCGCGGAGCATGTCGGCGTGTGTTGTGGTGCTGCTTAGACCTACGAACGCGCCCATTGATTTGGGATCGGTGATCGGACAGCCGGCCGCTGACAGGTGGGGAAGGAATATCGCTCCGGATGAGCCAGGGGAAGTTTCGCTAAGAGAGGCCATAAGATGCTGCCATACGTTTCCTTCGGTTTTTGCCTTTTGTTCGGCCTGGAAACCGAACTGCGCGCGGAACCATTCGAGGGATTCGCCGGAGGGAGCACCACCCCATGCGGCGTAGCAGTCCGGGGCGACATGCGATTGTATGCAGATTGCGGATTGGCGAATAGCATCGGTCATCGCAGGAGTCGGGATCGTTGAGATGACGGTTTCCCATGTGCCGATGATGTCGAAAAGTGTGCCGGGCTTGTAAGCGCCGACGGGCAGAGTGCCGCAAATGTGGTCGTGTCCGCCGAGGACTACTGTTGTTTCGGTTGACAAGCCGGTCAAGGCGGATGCCTGGGCAGAGACTTTGCCGAGGACGGTCGAACTTTGCATGATCGGGGGCATGAGGGATGGTTCGATGCCGGAGTCTTTGAGGAGTTGGCCGGACCAGCGGTGTTTGGCCTGGTCCATCAGGAGCATGCAGGAGGCCATGGAGCGGTCGGTAGCGACTGCGCCGCAAAGCTTGTTATTCAGGAAATCTTCGATAAGCAGCCACTTGTCGGCTTTGAACATTATCTCAGGTTGATTTTCTTTCATCCAGAGAATACGCATTGCCGCGACAATCGCCCACGTTGGAAAACCGGTTATTTTGAATGTCTTTTCGGCGCCGATGTTTTCATTCCACCACTGGGCCTGTGCGGCGGTGCGGGGGTCGTGCCAGCTGATGAACGGGTAAAGGTGCTTACCGTTTGAATCGACCGGTACGCCATCCATTCCCATGCCGGTTACGGCGACGGCTTTTACGTGTGAGGGGTCGTCGATAGCGGCGAGGGCCTCTTTGACGGCTGCGGCTGAACCGTTCCATATCTGGTCGGGATCCCAAATGACCCACTCGGGATGGCCGTCCGGGGTGATCTGCTGAGTTGGACGCGAGGCCGACGAAACTATATTGCCGTCGAGATCGAAGATTAGCGACTTAAGGCTGGTTGAGCCAAGGTCGATTGCCATCAGGTAATCCATTATCGTCACTCCTTTTCTGTTTGTGTGGTGGCGGCTTTTTTGAGTTCATCTTCATATTGGCCGTGCATATAGTTTCCTCTTGTCAGGACGCTTACGCCGAGCATGAGGACTATTATACCGGCTATGATCCAGTTGACGCTGGTTTTGCTTGCGCCTTTCCATTCGCCCGTTAAAAAACCGTTGACGTTTCCGACCATAATCGCGAAGGACATAAATATCGCATAGCCAACGGCGGCGCCTATGTCACCGAGTTTTGAGGCACCTACTCCGTAAAGGAGGATCGCTCCGTCGTGGAGGCAGGCCATCGCAAGTGCGATCAGAAGGATATTGCCGATTCCTGGTTTGGTGAGTGTGGGCCAGGTTTTGTTTGCGGAAAGTTTGTATACGCAATAGCCGCACGCGGAGACAGAACCGCCCCATAGGATCAGGGCTGAGACTACAAATGCCGAACGCCAGCCGGGATTGCCGAATTGCGTTTTGGAGATTTCCATGATCTCTTTACCGAAGCCGAACGCTATGCCGTAACATGCACAGAGTATGCCGGACAGAAAGGCTACTATAAGGCCTTTTGTCAGTTTGCTTCCGGTGGGCATTATTTCTGCGTCTTGGCCGCCGGATGACTGGCTGGTACTTTTCAAGATCGCGGCTCGTCCGCAAACTACTACACCGGCAAGGCAGACCGCGATGCCGCCAATGATAGTAAGACCGTGCGCGGTGAAGATTTGGTCAGGTTTATGGATGACAAAACCGCCCAGGCCGCCGGTGATTATCTGTGCGCCGTAATTGATCGCGTATGCAAGCGACAGGCCGATGAAGGCAAAGCTGATGCCCAGTGTCATTGAGCCGAGACCCCATAGGAATCCGAAAGCTACGGGGTATATTACAATGGACCAGCCTGCCGTTTTGCATGTCTCGAAAAGGCCGTCGGCGATGAAGGGGAAGACTGTTGTGGGCAGGAGTATTGCGACAAAGAAGAAGAATGGGCCCCAGAGAGTTTCCCATGGTGTGTCCTTTTTTACAAACTTACTTGGCAAACCGAACGAACCGCCGCACATGGCCCCGAAAAGTAACAGCAGTAAACCAAATCCCTGTGATTCCATAATTTGTCTCCGACAATTTAAAATGAATATTGATTCCGCCAAAGGCGGATGTTCCATATTGAATATTGTATAATGAATGATTCGGCCTTGCGGCCGAGACTATTTCATTAACAACGTTACGCCATATTTTCTTATGTTAGTCTGAATTCTTAGCGTTTTATCCCTGCGCTCGCGCTTCCGGCTTTTATTATCTTCACTTGGCTAAAGTGTTACGCTTTTCCGTATTTTCTTAACCCTTCCAGCATTGCTTTGTAGTTTTGCGGATTGACTCCTCTGTGAATGGTGTTGCTTGACGAGAGGATGTATCCGGTTGTTCCTGCTTGTTTGATTGCGTCTTTTACTTCGGCGGCGACATCTTCGGGCGTTCCGGTGCAAAGTGCGCCCTTGCAGTCGATGTTGCCCTTTAGGCATAGTTTATTGCCGTATTTTGCGCGGGTTTCGTCTAGTCTCATTGCCGCGCCGGGGTCGATGGGGTCGAGGCAGTCGATGCCAGCTTCGACCCAATAGTCAATAACGTCGGTGATGTCGCCGTCGCAGTGTTTGATTACGAAGTAACCCATGTCCTTGTAACCCTGTATGACTCTTTTGAACGTCGGGCCGATCAGTTCGAGGTACTGGGCGGGTCTAAAGAGCAGTCCGGCGGCGTTGGCGATGTCGTCGGTTGTCGCAACGATATTTGTGCCGTAGCGGTCCCTGGCGATTTTCGCGAGTTCGAGGTTGTAATCGACCGAACGGTTGAGCAGTTCTATGAAAAGATCGGGTTCTATCATGAATTGTACGAGGGCCTCTTCATAGCCTAGGAGATCACGCATATCTGAAAAGCCGTCGCGGAGATTCAGGATTATCGCGCGTCTGTCGCCGAACCGGTTTATCGCTTTTTCGAGGGTCGCGAAACGATACGGTGCGTGCGGGTCCGGGAAAGTATAGTCTTTGTGGCGGGTGATGTCTTTGATGGGATTGTCAATAGTCGCGGCGATGCAGTCGCCTGTCAACTGCCGTCTGGCTCCCCATTCGTCTACGTATTCGGCGGCGGATGTGAATTCTTTTGTGTAGTCTGCACGGATGTTGATGCCGTCGATATCGAGCGATTCGACGATCTCTATGGGGTCGGTCGAGCCGGTCAGGGACTGGCCGACGGTTTCGTCTATAAACCACTCGAATGTGCCGACGCAATCCGGCTGTTCCATTCGTAATGCTGCTTCGATGCGTTGTTTTCCTGTCATTTATAATCTCTGGTGCAATTTTTTGAATGTGTCAGTTTTTAAAATCTTTGAATTCAATTTGCAATTTTAGCGTTTTATCCCTGTGCTCGCGCTTCGGGCTCCTATTATCTTCATCTCACTAAAGAGTTACTCAGGCCAGTTCTTTCCAGATCGGGTCGAGGGTTTGTATTACTTTTTTGTACCTGGCGTATTTTTCCTGATAGAGGGATTTCATGTCCGGGTTTGGCTCTATTCTTTTTGAGAAGTTTACCATGCTGTCTATCGCCTGCTGGTAGTCATCGAAGCATTGGCAAGCGACACCACCGGCTATTGCGGCGCCGAGTGCGCCGAGTTCCGTGCCGTCGGGTATCTCAACTGTGCTCTGGAAACAGTCGGCGAAAATCTGGAGCCATACTTCGCTTTTTGCCGCCCCGCCGGTTAAGCGGATTGTCTCGGGCATTTTTCTAAAGCTTTTCAGGTTGTCCATGTGCGTCATGTGGGCGAAAACGACGCCTTCGTAAATAGCTCGCAGAACGTCTGCCCTGGTGTGGTGGCTTGCCATTCCGATCAGACAGGATTTTGCGTCCATGCCGGCGTTTGAGCCATAAAGGAACGGCAGGAAGATGATGCCTGATTCTTTCGGGTCAGTGCTTGCGACGAGTTCATTGCAAATGTCATAGACAGAACGACCCTGCTCTTTGGCGGTTTGTTTTTCGGTGCCGAAGAACTGGCTTACGAACCATTCGAGGTTGCCTGCCGAGGTTGCGCTTCCTTCGAGCATCAGGTAATATCCGGGTATCGAATAGCATGAGGTCATAAACACCCCATCGACGACGGGTTTTTCGGAGATGTACTGGTTATTGCCCCAGGTACCGACTACGACGCAAAGCTGTGATTCGTCTGTTATTCCCGAAGCCAGTCCGCAGGCGTCGATGTCGAACATTCCGCCGGCAACGGGAGTGCCCTGCTTAAGGCCGGTTTTTTCGGCAGCGGCGGAGGTGATCGCACCGCAAATATCGCTGGACTTTTTCAGCGGGGGCAAGAGCCTTTGCATTTCACCGATACCGAAAGCTTCGAGGACATCGGCATCATACTCGGCGGTTCCGACATTCATCAGGCTGGTTCCGCTCATATCGGTAAGCTCTGCGAAAGCTTCGCCGGTCAACTGGAAGCGGATAAAATCCTTGGCCATCAGGACGTGTTCGGATTTAGCAATGACATCAGGTTCGTTATCACGAATCCATGCAAGCAAGGCGTTCGGCTGGGCCGGCCAGATACACTGCATGGTCTTTGGGCGGATGGCTTTGTCGACGCCGTCTGCGGCCCATTTTTCGATATATTCACGTGCGCGTCCGTCGCTGGACATGATGGCGTTTCTGGTGGGTTTGCCGCCGGCGTCAATGAGATAGATACCGTTGCCATGGCCGGTACAGGTGACACAGGCGATGTCGGCAGGGTCAACGGTGGAGGTTGTAACCACCTCTTTGATTGCCTCGGCGGTCATGTTCCACATGACAGCGGCGTCACGTTCGACGAAACCGGCCTTTGGGGTGATAAGCCGGCTTTCCCTTGAAGCGACGGCGATCTCTTTGCCGTCAAGGGTAAACAACGCAGCCTTTGAGACTGTTCCACCGTTATCGATTCCGAGTAGATATTCAGCCATAGCTTTTTTCCTTATGAATTAAGTGTTACGTTTTCAGTCCATTTCGATAACGGAGACCGTATGCGGAGCGTCATGGTTGTTACCATCCAGCGTAAGGTCAATATTTGCGACATATATTCTGTTGCCGCGAATGCAGACTTCCGAAGGTTTGTCCAGTTTTCCGCCAACACCGCCGGAGTCGTTTTCATTTTTCGCTATAGTCGTAACCTTGCCGGTCTTCGGGTTGACGGCATGAACGGCATTGCCGATAAAATCAGCAATAATAAGATTACCCGTAACCGGACATATCTTCATTCCGTCGGTGCTCTTCATTCCGTTGCCCTTTGCAAGGGTTTTCTGCAAAATGACTTTACCAGCCGCATCAAGTTTGATCACTTCGACGCTGGCCTCACCAAAGTTGCAGACAAACATAGTTCCGTCAACGGCGATAGCCATTCCGTTTGCGCCGACAGTGCCCCACCATTCTTTGTCTTGGGTTACAAGGGTTGTAACAAGATGCGGATCCTGTTTGCCGCCGGTCGTATTATAAGCAGCGACATGAACCGGGCCTGCCGTAAGTTCTGAATTTTTGAACCGCCATACGCCGCTGATCGTTTTACCGTCAACAGTGGCCATGTTCGTGTCAGTTACAAAGACGCTGTCTTTGGTGCATACGATGGCGTTTGCCTGCATTATACCGGTTGCGACGACCTCGGTGCCGATTGCTTTTCCGTCTTTCATGTTTACGCGGATAATTCTGGACTGATTATCTGTTCTGCCGACGAAGCCCTGGTTGTCGGCGACATATAGATTGCCGTCCGGGCCGATGTCTATGCCGAGCGGAGCAGCCTTGCCGGTAACGGGATGAACAGGTAAAGCCGTAACCTCGCTGACCTGGTCTTTTTCATCGATCTTCAAAACAACTGCGGGGAATATATCATTATTAAAGTTCGGCACGCACAGTAAAATGTTATTGCCGGCGTCAAGAACCATGCCGTCTGGAGTGTTATATTTCTCGGGCAGGTTAACTGCCACCTTCGGCGTTTTAAGTGCCGACCCGCAACCGCTAAACATTACAATCGAGACAACCATAACAATTAAAACAAACACTGCGTTTCTTTTCTGCTTCATAACAATTCTCCCTAATTAAAGTTATTGCAAGTTACTATTGCAAAGAGCTGCCGGCTGGAAGTCGGCACTACATTTATCTCATTAGCATCCCGCCTGTGACGTCTACTGTCGCTCCGGTCATATATGACGATCTTTGCGAGGCGAGGAAAAGCACGACGTCGGCGATCTCTTTGGGTTCGGCGATCCTGTGCAGGGGGACGCGGTTTAGATATTTTTCAACGTCTTTGCTTATCAGTTCGGCAACCATTTCCGTCATCACCAGCCCCGGCGCGATTGCGTTTACACCTATCCCGTGCGGAGCCATCTCGCGTGCGAGCGCTACCGTAAATGTTACCATTCCGCCCTTGGTCGTATCGTAAGGGGATTTGCCCGAAACCGAACCTCTAAACGCTGCCTGAGAGGCAATGTTGACAACTCGACCCTTTAGACCTTTTTCAAGCTGCTGCCTTATAAATTCCCTGCTGCAAAGAAAAGTACCGTCAAGATTTACGTCCATCGCCTGTTTCCAGGTCGCAAGTTCCATGTCCTTTACCGGTCCGACCGGGCAAACCGCCGCGTTATTTACAAGAACATCGACCTGGTTATACCTGGCAGTAATATCGGCATACATCTTAATAACCGCTTGTTCGCTGGAAATATCCGCCTCGAAAATATCAGCTTCGGTGCGGCAGTTTTCTTTTATATCGGCGACAAGTTTCTCTGCCATTTCTTTCTGGTTGCCGATATTGATATAATTGACCGCTACTTTCATACCTTCTTCGGCAAATGCGCGGCATATCGCTTTTCCTATACCGCCTGAACCGCCGGTAACCAATGCTACTTTATCTTTAAGATTAAGATCCAATTTAGAACTCCTTTATTGTTATGGTTTTAGTACGACTCTAAGAGCCTGGCCGCTTTTCATTAGTTCATACGCTTTCATGATGTCGTCGAGCGGCAGGACATGGCTGGCAAGTTTGTCGGCTTTTAGGGAACCGCTGCTGATTATTTCGACTGCTTTTTCTACCTGGGCCGGTGTCGAGTCACTGCTGCCGACTAGCTTTATCTCGCCATAGTGGATGATCCTGCTGTCGATGGTGATCTCGCTTTTGCCGGCGGGCAGGGACGCGAAAAGGCAAACTGTTCCGCGTTTGCGCACAAGCGAGACGGCGCCTTCCTGGGGTTTTGCGGCGGGAGCTGCGACTATGACAACGTCTGCGCCGACGCCATCGGTCTGAGCCATCACGATAGACGACAGATCCTCGTTTGCCGGGTCGACCAGGACATCG
>JAIPFN010000100.1 GCA_021736615.1 Phycisphaerae bacterium
ATGGACAAGTACATCGACCTTATCGTACCACGCGGCAGCAATGAGTTCGTCCAGCACATTATGAAAAACACCACGATCCCGGTAATGGGCCACGCCGACGGTATCTGCCACGTATATGTCGATTCCGACGCGGACGCAGATATGGCGGTCAATATCACCGTCGACTCAAAGACGCAGTACTGCGCGGTCTGCAACGCGTTGGAAACACTGCTGGTTCACAGTTCTATCGCGCCAACTTTTCTGCCGAAGGTCAAGGACGCTTTGCAAGCAAAAGGCGTTGAGATTTACGGCTGCGAAAAGACGGCTGCGATCATCGATGTCAAGCCTGCGACAGAAGAGGACTGGAAGACGGAATACCTTGACCTGACCCTTTCGATCAAAGTCGTCGGCAGCATCGACGAGGCTATCGACCACATCAACAAATACGGTTCCGGCCATACCGACTGCATTGTCACAAAAGACAAAGCCAATGCGGCAAAATTTATGGACCTGGTAGACTCCGGTGACGTGTTCTTTAACTGCAGCACGAGATTCAGCGACGGCTTCCGGTACGGACTCGGCGCAGAGGTAGGGATAAGCACCAACAAAATACACGCTCGCGGGCCGGTCGGTCTTGAAGGGCTGCTGATATACAAATGGCGTATGATAGGCGGCGGGCACGTAGTATCCGACTACGCAGGCGAAGGGGCCAAAGCATTTACCCATACCGAACTGAATAAGGAATATAAGCTCTAATGCGGAATTTCAGCAATGCCAAACGTGTGGTCGTAAAGATCGGCACAAATACGCTAACCAAGGACGGAATGATCGACACGGATTACATCGTCCATATTGCCGGCCAGATCGCAAAGCTGCTTGAATCCGGCAGGCAGGTTATGATCGTCAGCTCCGGTGCTATCGGGCTGGGCGCCAGCGCCATCGGGCTTGAAGGGGCCGTTACGGATATGAAGATGCGGCAGGCATGCGCGGCGGTCGGTCAGCCGCTGCTGATGCAGGAATACCGCAAAGCTTTCGCCGCCCACAAAATAGAAACCGCACAGGTTCTGCTCACCGCCTCTGTGCTTAATCACAGAAAGACCTACCTTAATCTTCGCACTGCCGTCGATACGCTGCTAAATGTCGGGGCCGTACCCGTGTTTAACGAAAATGACTGCGTCTCGCTCGACGAGATCGGCACGGCGTTCGGCGACAATGACACGCTAAGTGCCCTGGTCGCCAGCAAGGTTGACGCCGACCTTCTTATCATGCTGACCGACATCGATTCTCTGTACGACAAGGACCCGAAAAAATACACCGACGCAAAACCGGTCAAAACCGTTCATGAAATAACCTACAAGATCGTAAAGAGCGCCGGCGCCAGCGGCAGCAAGCACGCGACCGGCGGGATGAAAACCAAGATCAAAGCGGCAAAGATCGCCGCCAACGCCGGGTGCAGGATCGTACTTGCAAACGGCAGGGTCGAAGACGTGGTTACGAAAATAATGGCCGGCGACGACATCGGCACGGTGTTTATGCCGAAACAAAAACTCAGCAACCGCATTAGATGGATACTCAACAGCGCACCGGCGGGGACGATATTCATCGACGATGGTGCCGTCCGGGCACTGGCAAACCACAAAAGCCTGCTGCCTAGCGGGATAGTGTCGATAAAGGGTGATTTCGCGGCGGGATCGGTGGTTATGCTGAACGATGCGGCTAAGGCGGTGTCGAGCTTTTCCAGCGTCGAACTGGCCGGACTGGCCGGCAAACACAGCAGCGAAATACGCGAAATCCTGGGCGCAACCCGCCGGGACGTCGTCGCCGTGCCCGAAGATATTGTTTTTCTGGACAATTAACCGAATTTCTGGTTGACAAGCCGGACAAAATAGTAAATAATCTGCACTTCGATTCCTTACGGATAGCTCTAATAATTCGTTTTGGCGGACAAGCGGTACCCAATGGGTACTTTTACTTAGTGAATGCCGCATATTATGCTAAATCAACTAATGATTGATAAAGTTTACCAGATTTAGCCGTGCGGCGAGCACTTTTCGATTCTGGTCGGTGTCAGAAAAACAGGCCTTAGCTTCGGCTAAGCCCGATTTTTCTTCCTTGCCAGTAATCGAAAATTCTACTTGCCGCTCAAAAGCAATTACTAGAGCTACCCTTATGCCGGAGTGGCGGAATTGGCAGACGCGCGGGATTCAAAATCCCGTCATGGCAACATGGTGTGGGTTCAAGTCCCACCTCCGGTAGTAGGTTTTTTCGCAACTATCAAGGTATTATCACAATTCTTATCACAATCAATAAAAGCATTGTTATAAATTAGAATTGTACCGTTCGCAGATTTTTTGACAGGATTACAGGATAAAAAATAGATTCAAAACTGTCACAGGATGTTTTGTGAGCACAGGCTTACAACTTATGGCACGTTTGTTTTTTTGCTTTTTTTAAAAGGAACAAAAATAATAAGAAAGGTTTTATGATTATCCTGTTATTCTGTCAATAAACGTGAGCTTAGAGTGATTAACAGCAAAAACCGTGAACGGTTACAATTTATCAAACTACCTTACCACTTCCCTCAGGATGGAAAAGAATAGCATGATAAAACTACAATTTGAAAAAGACTATAAAACCTGTTTTGCCAAACATAAACTTGAATCGTTTGAAAATATTTTCTCATACGCCAAGGGAAGTTTGGTCGGCAAAAACAGTAAACGTGACGTCACCGCCTTTGCACTGGAAAACACTGACGGCAAAAGAGAGTTTTTCATGAAAAGGTTCATGCGTCCTCATTTCAAGGATATGTTCTTTACCGCCTGTAAGTCCGGGCACCTATGTTCACAGGGGCAATATGAATGGGAAAGTGCGAATTTCCTCCTTAAAAATGGTATCATGACATATCGCCCTGTTTGTTACGGTACGCAAAGCCGGTTTGGAATAGAATCGCGATCCTTTTTTGTTACAGAAAAACTTACCGGTCAGTGCCTGAGAGAATTCATCACCGAAAAATGGGAAAAAATGTCGGCCGAAGAAAAATATCTTACCGTCAAAAATATCGGGAAATTCGTACGCAAACTCCACCATGCCGGCGTCAACATGCCCGATCTTTATGTATGGCATCTGTATCTCGAGAGCGAAGATGTTACGACATGTGATTTTGCGATCATCGACCTGCACAGGATGAGCAAAAACCGGTCTATCAAAAGCAATCAGATCGTTAGAAATCTAGCCGCATTAAATTTCAGCATGATCGAAAAATACTTTAACGATGAAATGAGATATTCCCTCGTAGAGTCATATCTGAATGGGGCATCGAAAAAAGAAATCCAACGTCTTTATAAAAAAATAAATCGGCGAACCAATATTCTCCGATTACGAAGGCATGCTCCTGTTTACTGATTCCCGAGATCATTGATCATCCGGGCTTTTCCTCAGATTGCACAGCCGGAATTTCGCTTCAATGGGATCTTTCTAAACGACATATTTATTGCGTTGAATGAGAGAAAATAAAAGGGGGTATCTTTTTCGCTGGAATCGCTATTTTTGATGCGATAAACTGCGATTTTGGCTTGATGAACAAAAATAACTATTCATCATCATCAAGTCCCACATGCCGCACGCTTACTTTCACACGTTGTATTTACCACTTTTTTAACACCTAACTCTACCTTGAATATTTACATGCCCGAAAACAAAAAATAAAATCAACCTCAACTTTTCAGTAAACATAGATAAGCCCGTCACCGCCGGACTTGATGACTTTACTGCCTTCATAGCCCCTAAAGCAGTACCTAACGAAATCGGGCCAGGTCCGATTTTCATTTTTCCGCAACGACAAATTACCCACCCTAACAATACAAAAATAAGTCCCATATTAATTCACCGCATGGGGCATAATCGACGTTTTGAAAATTTTTAAAAAAAAATTAAAGAAAATCACCAAAAAGTTATTGACGATTTGCCAATCATGCTTTACATTTTATAAAACGTAAAACATATTAGAACAGACAACAAAAACATAGCTCGATGGAACTCGAAATTGTTGTCACGTCTATCTTTTACGAATGCGGCCGCGGTCGCCGCGATTTGCACAAAACCCGAATCAGAAATAAGTACCGCTGTTTCAATAACAGCCATAAAACTGAAGGGCAAAAAAATGACAGAATTTCAAATACCTGTAAAACTATATCGAATTGGGGAAGTGGTTCGCTACACGCCGTTTACCAGGCAAACGATCCACAACTACACCACGATGGGGCTGATCCAGGAAATTGACTGGACAGAGGGCGGACACCGCCTTTATGACGAATCGGTTTTCGACAGACTCAAGACAATACAGCAGCTGAGAAAAACCAACAGCCTGGTAGAGATAAGAAAGATACTATCTGCCAAGGACCCGGACACGGACGGCACGCATAGGAAAGCGGTCTAAACACAATGTAAATCACAAACGGAATTTCAGGGAAGAAAACCGTATGAAGATACAAGACAGACAGACTGATAATGTCATCGAGATTCTCGGCAAGATTGTCGAATTCACCGACCGCCGCGGAATGGTCCTCCATAACAACATCGTCAACGCCGCGACCAAAGACTACCGCCCTGCCGACCTCGACGCGGCTGCTTTCGCCGACCTGATGGGCCGGGCACTGTCCGAACATCTCATCTGCGACCGCCTTATCCTGATCGACTCGGAATACATCAAGTTCGGGCCGGAGGGAACTTTCGAGGCCCTACCTTTCACAGACATCAAGGCATGTGAACTTCACGCCAGCGACACAAAGCAGTATCTCAAATATCAGATAGAGAAAATATCAGAAAACCGCAAGAACAAAAAAGCAGCCATTCAACTGATACAACAAAAACAAGCGAGAATAACAAGTTATATAAATAACGAAAACTAACCTTGAACGACTAATAAAAATCGCAGAGAGAAAAAAAGTGAATACTGAAACTACAAAGCATTTACAGCAGATGATGAAGGACGAAACCGCTCGTTCAAAAGTGCTGGCAGTAACCAGCGGCAAAGGCGGAGTGGGAAAGACAAACATCGCCTCTAACCTGTCGATATGCTTTGCCGCCAACAACAAAAAGGTACTGCTCTTCGACGCCGACCTTGGCCTTGGAAACGTTGACGTAGTCATCAACGCCGACAGCAATTACAACCTCACTCACGTATTGTCGGGCTATAAGGATCTTGAAGAGATCATAGCCGTCGCACCCGGCGGAGTAGAGGTTATCTGCGGCGGTTCCGGAGTAGAAGAACTGGCAAACATAACGGCATTCCAACTGCAAAGGCTCATCGACGGTTTCGATATATTGCAGGACAACTCCGACATGATAGTCATCGACACCGGCGCCGGCATTCACAACTCGACAATCTCATTCTGCCAGGCCGCCGACCACGTTCTGGTCGTAACGACGCCGGAACCTGCCTCGATGACCGACGCATACGCAATGATCAAAGTACTTGCGTCTAGAAAATACACCGGCCGCATCAGCCTTGTAGTAAACATGGCCGCAAACCAGGCAGAGGGCAAAAGAATTTACCGCCAGATTTCGCAGGTAGCAATGCGATTTCTTAATACACAAATATTTGAAGCAGGAATAATCTGCAAAACAGAAAAACTTGTAGCGTCGGTAAGGAAAAGGCAGCCGGTAGTTCTGAACTATCCGAAGTCACGGATAACCGCCGATTTTGTATCGATGGCGGCACGACTGACGAAGACTCCGGTTAAAAGATACGAACATGAAAGCTTTTTCCGCAAGGTTGTTAACTTATTTCTCTAAACCGGCCCCGATCAAACGCCGATAACGTTTTGTTCGCAACGGGGTACAACGGGGCAGCAAACCGGCTATAAAAGCCGGATAGTAATTAACGAAGTCTGATTATCGGACGCAAACTAAATATTATGATAAATTTTAAATATAAGCACGGAGGTTTATAAACATGAAAACAGCCCAGATCGAAAATATTCAGGAAGTATGGGATGGTTTTTTTGAAACCCATGACGAATATTATCGCAACTTACTGATGGAAAATTACCTCCGACTGGTAAAATACACCGCCGACCGCATCTACGCAAAACTCCCGGACAAAGTAGAACTCGACGACCTCGTCAGTGCGGGCATCTTCGGGCTGATGGATGCCATCGACGCGTTCGACCCGGAAAGAGGCGTAAAGTTCGAGACGTACTGTTCGCCTAGAATACGCGGTGCTATTCTCGACGAACTGCGAAGCATGGACTGGGTTCCGCGTCTGGTAAGGGCACGTGCCCATCAGTTGGAAAACGCCCTTCAGATACTTGAAGCTCACCTCGGCAGAATTCCTACGGACGTTGAGATCGCCGCCGAGATGAATCTTGAAATGCCGGACTTCCACAGGCTGCAAAGAGACGCCAGCGCAACAGGGTTGATCTCACTGTCGAACAAATTCTCCGAATCAGACGGCGACAAGGACGTTCGCGAGATAGATATCATCAAAGACAAGAAAAGCGCAAACCCACTCGTTGAAGCCCAGAAGCGGGACCTGAAGAGCCTGCTCACCAAGGGGCTGTCACGGGCTGAACGGCTTATTATTATATTGTACTACTACGAAGAAATGACGATGAAGGAGATCGGGGCAACGCTCGACCTTTCAGAATCGCGTGTATCGCAGATGCACTCATCAATAGTAGCTCGCCTCAAGGCACAGATGAACGCAAGAAAAAAGGAATTCGCAGTCGCAAAGTAACAACCGGTATTGGCTGTGGGCGTCAAGCCCACAGCACGAGCAGAAGTACATTCCGCACGCCCATACAGGCAACCCCTCAAAAAAGTATACCATTGCTTGACCGTTTCTTTACCGCTTTTTGTTTTGCGGAATTTTAAATAGCCACAATATCTCGTAAAAAGCGGAGTTAGTAACCGTAAGGCCTCTTTTTCTTAGATTTACCAACAAAGAAGATTAGGTATTAGCACTACTAAGCCCCATAAACCACACCAAGGGAAAACCTTGAAATAATCGCCAAGAAAAGGGGCTTATTGTGTTTGTTTCATGTAGCTATCTTACCTAACCCCCCGGAAAAGACCCCGCGGGTCGTATCGTTCTCGCCCTACGGAGCTTTCACTATGAGAGGTATTGCCGGAATTGCTCCTATCGTGTAATTCTTTTTGGTTTTTAATGGCTTTCCGTTCTTGCCTTTGGGGAAATACTCTCTTAATGCTTCGAGAATCAAATTGCCCTGGAAACCCTTTGCAAGAGCGTCCTTTTCTGCCTTGATGACAAATGACATTTCCCTGCCCTGGGTCTTTACGTCCGAAACACTTATCCCTTCCGGCCCCTGATAAAGTGCCAGCTTAACATCCTTAAACATCCAGGACTTTTTGCCTATCGTCCTTAGAACGACTTCTGTCGAACCGCCGGCAGTCAAAAGCACCGTCTCTCTGCCGACAATCTTAACAGCAGGGAACCGACCGCCCTTCTTGGCAACAGAGACAAGAAACTCCTGCGACGGAACAAGGTGACGATACAAAAACGCCTGCATCAAGTCCTCGGCGGGCATTGCCGGGCGGGTAACTGTCTGTCCGCCGATTACGGCACTACCCTGAAAATCCAAAGCATACATCGGCTCATCCGTATTAAACGGTGCCGTCAAAGTAATATCGACCATATTACTGCCTGCCGGTATCGTACCGCCGGCGATTGTGAAACCAGCCGGGGCGTCTTTCAATTGCAGCTTGACTTCGCCGTCAAATCCGTCCTCGCGAAGGACATGGATACGAAGAGGCATGGTACCTCCGGCGGGCATTGACACACTGGAAGGAGTAACACGCAGAGCAAAATCGCCCTGCCGTTCACACACACGCAAACGATAACCGTAAGACTTTCCGCCATGCCGCTGCGAATCGGAAAGATGTACATAATAAGCCCCGTCTTTCGGCAGCTTTGCGATAAGGTAAGAATCAGCGTGATGGGTCACCAGCCCGGTGACATCCTTATACAGATGACTTTCCTTGACCACATAGTCATCGTTCCACTTAACGGCGACGCCGCGCTCATCGGTGAGGCTGACAAGCGAATCCAGCGGTGAATTCAAACGGCGCGCATAGACTTCTGCGACGATCTCATTGCCGGCTTTACCGCTGAACCTGAACACGTCGGCATCGCCGGGCTTTTCAATACGCCCGTTAACGACCGTCGGCAGGGTTATCCGCTGAGCATGAAAAATATTATCGTTGGAACCGGATTCCGTGCATTCGTCATAAGTCCCGACCGCATAAGCCATCGAATTAGAAAGACAGCCCTTTTCCTCAACCGCGGCATGGTGAATAGCATTGTTATCGGCAGTAGTGTCCAGTTTTAATTTTTTGTTAGTAATGTTCCATCCGTCAATGTCGGCAATTGTTTCGCTACCGGTCTTACCGCCGAGAGGGAACATCCCGGTAATAAACGGCTGCTGGCCGACGACGATACGATAGACAAAATCTTCACGGCCGCGATAGATCGAGTCGCGTATCTCAAGCTCGTATTCGCCGGTAATACCGATCTCATAAAACATAACCGGATCCGGGTTAAACTGGTAATCGTCGGCAAAGGCTACTTCCGTGCCGCTTGCCCTGTAGAGGGCGACGGTCGCCTGGAACCAGCCGGGTACAGCGTCTGCGAGATACGGTATAAGGCTTCTTGCATGGGCCTCGATAACCAGCTTTTGACCCTTTTCTGCGCGGAATCTGAAATGGTCGACATCGCCGGGCATGATCTGGCCGTTAAGAACCACCGGTAATTCTACAGCTTTGGGCCTGGGCAATTCCTGCATCTTCGGGATCGGTTCATAAGCTATCCGGTTATTAGGCTCAACCTCATATTTCTCAGGGAAACATCCGACCTGAAAAACAATAGGATCGGAAAGTCCCGTCGCCGTCTGTATGCGAAGCTCGCGATTACCCGGTTTCGCATCGGCGTCGATAGCAACCTCGATCGAAACCATCTCGGCAAGCTGCCGGTTAGGCTGGAGCTTATCCCTGGGCATAAAGATCATCTTCCTGATATGTTCCAGTTCCCTTATACTCTTATTTTCAAGATCGACAAGCAGCGGATGTGTTGGCATCTCATACCTAAAGCCCTTGAGTTCTTCTTTTTTCTGTGTATCCTTGCCGGGGGCGTCTTTCTTAACGTCCGGCGCCTTCTTGTCAATTTTTATTTTATTATCATTCGTTGCATTCTTGCCTGTCAAAAACTTTTCGGCAGCTGAAATTTTAGTTTCCGGCTTTGCTTTAGGTTTCGGCTTTGCTTTTGGGTTTAACTTTGCTTTTGGGTTTATGGAAGAATTGATCTTCTCGCGAATATTCAGCGGCAGTTCCGATATGCGTTTTTCCAGCAGTTCCCTGAATCGTGCGTTAAGCAGATCACGTCTTTCCTTATTCAAATTGCCTATCGGTCTGAAATATTCGACAACTTCGGCTTTTACTCCTTCACCGGTAACATGCACCTGTGTTGCTCCACGCAAAAACTGGCCACCTGCAGTGATCCTGACAGTCGTACCCTTCTGGCCGCCAGCGGGATAGAGATACCCGATCTGCGGCGAATTTGTATTTAAAGCACCGGATGCGAAAGCACCGGACAAACAAACCAAACCGGCCAATAATATTTTACGAGTAGTCATAAAACCAAAACTCCAATAATTCACTTCACGACTCACAACTGACACTTCACGACTTACGACTTACGACTTACGAACTACATTATCTCAGTGAGCATCTTACCGTCTTTTTGCGCGGGCATTACCTTAATATCCAGTCCTTTCGGGTTCGGCAATTTACCGTCCGGGTCAATTCCGATCTGGGTATAAAGGCTCCTGATCATATCCTCGGGATACACCGGCCGCTCGGCAACTTCAAGACCCTTTTCGCATGAAGAACCTACAACCTGTCCACCCCTGAAACCGCCGCCAGCGAGAACAGCATTGAAACAATTGCCATAATGGCCGCGGCCGCCGTTCCAGGGCGCATCCCACTGAACTTTTGGAGTGCGTCCAAACTCACCGGACCACCAGACGACAGTACTGTCAAGAAGCCCTCGCTCGCTTAAGTCCTCCAGAAGCGTGGCCATGCCGCTGTCAAGTTCCGGCAGTTTTCGGTTCATCGTCTCAAAGTGCTGCTTATGCGTATCCCAGCCGTTATAATTTATCGTAATATAGGGAACGCCCTCTTCGACAAGGCGCCTTGCCATCAAACAGGACTGACCGAAAGTAGTCATCCCGTAACGCTCGCGAACTTCGGTCTTTTCGGTCGTAAGATCAAAAAGCTCTTTGGCCTTTCCGAACATCAGCTCGTATGCACTGCCCTGACTCTGCTGGAACTGTTTGAATTGTTCGTTACCCTCCATGCTCTTGCCAAGCGTATCAAGCGTGCCAAGCAGCTCTCTGCGGGCCTTCTGGCGTTTATCCGTTATACCCCTGGCGACAATACCGTCAACTGCAAAAGGTGTCTGCCTCGGGTCGCCGCCGGTAGCGAAGGGTTTGTATTTGGATCCAAGGAATCCGGCTTCGGAAAAACGCCCCTGCGGACGGGTCAAAACTATGTACGGAGGGACAATGCCTTTGTAACCATGATCTAATCCTTTAAACAAAGACACCACCGCTCCGACACTGGGATAAACAAGCCGACCCGGTTCGTGGCCGGTCTGGACTCTGTACGATGCGGTCTCATGGCCGTTAACGCCATGGGTCATGCTGCGAATGATCGAATACTTATCGGCTTGTTTAGCCAGTTGAGGCAGCAGTTGACAGATGCGGATACCTTTTACATTCGTCTCGATGGGCTTGTCAAGCGAACCGCAATAATCTCGCCCGGCATCAGGCTTAGGATCGAATGTGTCGAGATGGCTCGGACCGCCCCACATCCAGATCTGGATAACGGATTTTGCCTTGGGCCGGCGCCCAACGGGGGCAGCAAAAAGATTTGCCGGGTCAAGCAGAGAGATACCGCCGGCCCCAAGAACACCAAGCTTAATCGCATCGCGCCGAGTAATAAATTTTGCTTTAGTATTAACACTCATAATAAACTCCTTACTCTTTACCCTTTTCGCCTTACGCTTCACGCCCGATCAATGCCTGTACAAAAATTCCTTGGAATTAATCAAAGCCCAGATCAAGTCGATCGTGCCTCGGTAGCTGCCGATTTCAGGTTTCTTAAAATAACCCTGAATCGCCGAAACTTCCTGTTCTGTTGGATAACGAGACAATACGTTTAGATAGATCGCTTCGACCGCACCGCCGGACATGTTCTTGTCTCTCATATTTTTCTTTTTATTTGTATTCCTTTTTATCAGAGCCTTCAACTTCCAGCTTTGCTCGATCTTGCGTTGTATCTGCGACGAATTAAGAAAATAAAGCCGCTGTTTGTCACTCGGCTTATTATTGCGTTCGGACTCATAGCCGGAATCTCTGCTTGGCCTGCCGAACATCTCCAGAAGCGGGCTTGTTATGCTGCCGTCGGCAAGATCGATAGAACGGTTGTCGGCGGGAATGAACGTAAAAGGCTCCGGGATAAGGGACGAATAGCTTTCCTTCGTACCGGTGATCTGACAAAGTGCATCGACGAGAACCTCGGCGTCCAACTGACGAACCGGGTAACAGGCAAATATCTTTTCAGCATTGGGATTTTTACTGCGCGGAACCGAGGACTGCTGATAAACAGAGGAGTTGAGAATTAATCTGAAAATATGTTTAATATCGTACTCCGACTCGACCAGTTCTTTTTCCAGGTACGCAAGCACCTCAGGATAGACCGCCTTGCTGCCGCCGTCAATATCGTCAGCCGGGTCAATGATCCCCCTGCCGAAAAGCCAAGACCAAACACGGTTAACCGCGTTGCGGGCAAACCACTTGTTATCGCCGTCGGTCAGCCAGTCGGCAAAAACAACTCTCGGATCCTGCCCGGGTTTTATAGTCACTTTGGTTCCGTCGGGAAATACCGCTTTTAAAGAACCGGCAGGAGTTGGGTCCAGGTAGACGATCTCTTCTTTCCACTCGGCAGTACTTTTGTAACAAACCCGCGAAAAGAACACCTCCATACCCTTACGTTTGCTCTCGGGCCAATTTTCAAGCCGAACCCCCATAAAATTCAATGCTGCAGCAGTGGCTATCGCCGAAGGTTCCTGACCCTGTATCGCCCGGTAGAAATTGACCTGCGGATAACGAAAATTACTGCCGCTGGTGGTAAGAAGTTGACGCACAAACTGATCGTATGGCATATTATCATACAACGATTGGCGAATCCAGCGATGATAAGCCTGAACGGCGTTTGGCCACAGATTGATCGGAAACTCGGATTTGACGCGAAGAAGATCGCACCATTTAAGCGACCAGTAATCGGCAAACTCGGGACGTTTAAGAAGCATATTGATGTAAGTGGCCCGCTTATTTCTCGTCGGATTCTGTAGAAACCTCCTGACATCGGCTTCGGAAGGCAATGTACCGATGACGTCAAGATTCACACGCCGGAAAAATACCGCGTCAGAACAGAGATTGGCAGGTTCGATGCCCTTTTGCTTCATCGAAGCGAGTACGGCCTTATCGATCTGCCCTGCCGGTTTAAAGCTGTCCGAACCGGAAAACAAGGCCTGCTCAGCGGCTGCCCCAAGAGCCAAAGCATGAAATGATAATGCAGCAAGGAACAATATCCCGGACAAAAACGGCCTTTTGGCGACATTAAGTCTATAGATCATAACCAAAACTCTCCGAAGATCAGCAACCTTTATAGAAAGCGAAAATAACTTAACACTAATTATATCACAAAGACGATTGAAAACATACCAGATATTGCCGGATTCTAAAAACAATTGAATTTTTATCTCAAAGCCACCTAATTAAACATTCCACCTGAAATAAAAACTCATAATGATTACAAGTATCGACCAAACCTATTTTTTTATATATATTTGTATGTCTATTTATCGAACTGGAATTAACATTATTCGCAACGCTTTTAATCACAAAGGCTTAAAAATAGCACTCTAAGATATATATTTACCCTCTTTTGGTACAAAACGCTCATTTTTTCAAAAAATTCAAAAAATTTGGGTTTTCCTGTTGAGAATTGTTCAAAAGGTGTGTAATTTTAGAGCTAGGACTTTCCCAATGTCGGGAAGCTGGCTTAAGTTAGTTTTACAGCAGCAATTTTTTCTTAACACTTTACGTGTATCTACTTAAAGCCTGAAAACAGGATTTGGGTCTAATTTATATTGTTTAATTAAATTAAGGAAGAACGAGAAACATGGCTGACGAGAAAAACAAAATGCAATCTCTACAGTCCGAAGGAAGGAAATTTCCTCCTCCGGCGAACATTCAGGAAACCGCTTACATAAGCAGCGATGCTCAGTACAAGGAAATGTGGGAAAAGTCGATCAAGGACCCTGACGGCTTCTGGCTCGAACAGGCTAAGACACTCGACTGGTTCAAAGAACCGACAGAATCCCTTAAATACGAATGGGACACAAAAGCGCGCAAGATCGAACACACATGGTTCGCAGACGGCCAGCTTAACGTCTCATACAACTGTCTTGACCGTCACCTTGGCACCCCTACCGCCAAGAAGACCGCTATTCTCTGGCAGGGCGAAGCTGAAGACGACGTAAAAGAGTACACGTACGAAGAGCTTCACAAGGAAGTTTGCAAATTCGCAAACGTAATGAAGGACAAGGGCATCAAAAAAGGCGACCGCGTCGCTATCTATATGCCGATGGTTCCCGAACTTGCTATCGTCATGCTGTCTTGCACACGCATCGGTGCGATTCACTCGATCATCTTCGGCGGATTCAGCTCTGACGCTATCAAGGGCCGTGTAAACGACTCTGACTGCAAAATGCTCATCACCTCCAACGTCTCTCTTCGTGCCGGCAAACATATCCAGCTAAAGAAGATCGCAGACGAAGCTCTCGGCGAATGCCCGACCATCGAAAGCGTTATCGTAACAAAGGTTACCGACGACCCATGCAACATGGTCGCTGACCGTGACTTCTGGTACCATGACGTAATGGCCGATGCCAGCGAAGAATGCGAAGCTGAAAAGATGAACGCCGAAGACCCGCTGTTTATCCTTTACACTTCAGGTTCGACAGGCAAGCCTAAGGGCGTAGTCCACACAACCGGCGGATACCTCCTCCATACAAGTCTCACACACAAGCACGTTTTCAACATTCACGAAGACGACATGTACTGGTGTACAGCCGACATCGGCTGGGTAACCGGCCACAGCTATATCGTTTACGGCCCTCTGGCCAACGGCGCAACTTCGATCATGTTCGAGGGCGTTCCGACATATCCGGACGCGGGCCGCTTCTGGCATATCTGCGACAAATTCAAAGTCACAGTATTCTACACTGCTCCTACGGCTATTCGTGCCCTGATGCGTCTCGGCGAAGACTGGGTAATGAAGTACAAACTTGATTCGCTTCGTATCCTCGGTTCGGTCGGCGAGCCTATCAATCCGGAAGCATGGATGTGGTACTATGAGAAGGTAGGTCGCGAGAAATGCCCGATCGTCGACACATGGTGGCAGACAGAAACAGGCGGATTCATGATCACACCTCTTCCAGGTGCTCATACGCTCAAGCCAGGCAGTGCTTCACGTCCGTTCTTCGGCGTTGACGCTGCTGTCCTTCGTGACGATGCTTCAGAGTGCGACACCAACGAAGGCGGCAAGCTTTGCATCCGCAAGCCTTGGCCCGGTATGATGAGAACGATGTGGGGCGACCACGACCGTTTCATCGACACATATTTCACAATGTACAACAACATCTACTTCGCAGGCGACGGCTGCCGCATCGACGAAGACGGCGACTACTGGCTGATGGGCCGTATCGATGACGTAGTAAACGTCTCCGGTCACCGTATCGGTACCGCCGAAGTCGAATCTGCTCTCGTAAGTCACCCCAAGGTCGCAGAAGCGGCCGTAACACCTGTCCCCCACGAAATTAAGGGTCAGGGCCTCTACGCTTATGTTACTCTCGTAGACGGCGTCGAAGAGACAGACGAGCTTAAGAAAGAGCTTATCATGCACGTTCGCAAGGAGATCGGCCCTATCGCAGCACCTGAAGCTATTCAGTGGGCACCATCACTACCGAAGACCCGTTCGGGCAAGATCATGCGTCGTATTCTCCGCAAGATCGCCGAAAAGGACACAGGCAACCTCGGTGATATCACAACTCTTGCAGATCCAAGCGTTGTAGAATCATTGATAGCAAACCGCGGCGAATAGCCCGGCGGTCTGTAACACCATCAAAACCAACCGGGCGTATGCAAGTCATACGTCCGGTATCTTTTTTTATTAAAGGAAAAAAATAATGAGCGATGAAATCAAAACAGCTCCAATCCAAATTAACCACGGATGGAGAGTTACTTTTGCCGGCATGGGCATCAATCTTGCTCTTGGCATCCTTTACACCTGGAGCGTAATCAGCAAAGGTATCCCGGAAAGCTGGGGATGGAACGAATCAGACAAATCCTGGCCATACTCTATCGCATGCCTGGTATTCTGTCTTATTATGGTACCTGCAGGCAGAATGCAGGACAAACTCAGCCCCAAGCTTGTTGCGACAATTGGCGGAATCCTTGTCGGTGTCGGTTTTATCATAGCAAGCTTTACAACTTCACTGTTCGGTTTTATACTGGCATTTGGAGTCCTTGCAGGTGCGGGAATCGGTTTTGGATACGCTTCGGCGACACCTCCGGCTGTAAAATGGTTTCCACCGGCAAAAACCGGAATGATCGCAGGTATTGTCGTATCGGGTTTTGGACTCGCCTCCGTATATGCTGCACCTCTGGCAAAATGGCTGATGAATAATTACGAGTTCAGCACGATGCTGCTGACACTTGGAATCGCTTTCCTGGTCGTTGTTGTCGGTCTTGCACAAATCCTTAAAACTCCCCCAGCAGGCTATGTCCCGGCCGGTTACACTCCCCCTGCTGCTGCGGCGGCTGGTGATAAAAAGGAAGATTTCCTTCCGAAAGAAATGCTCAAAACAATCCAGTTCTACATGCTCTGGTTCATGTATGCTTGCGGTGCGGGCGCCGGTCTTATGATTATTTCAAAACTCGCTGCCATCGCCGCCCAGGAAAAGATTGGCATTTCACTTGGTTTCTTACTCGTTGCTGTTCTTGCTATCGGTAATGGCGGCGGAAGAATTGTTGCCGGTATACTAAGCGACAAGATCGGAAGAAAGCTTACGATGTTCATGTGCTTTGTCTCTCAGGCGATTTTCATCTTCATGCTTTCAAAAGCTAACAAAGATAATATGCTTGGAACAGTACCGGCAATGGCCCTTATTTCGGCTTTAATCGGAGCGAACTACGGTGCTAATCTTTCACTGTTCCCCTCGATCACTAAAGACTACTACGGAGCTAAGAACTTCGGAATGAACTACGGTCTGGTATTTACCTCATGGGGCATTGGCGGATTCATGCTTGCTAAGCTCGCCGGTATGATGTTTGTCAAATACCAAACGTTTGACGTTGCTTACTACGGTGCATCGGGCCTGTTAATCGCTGCTGCGGCGATGGTTTTCTTCGTAAAACCTCCGCATCACATCATAGAAGGCGAAGCCAGCTAGCTGAGTAAGTTTCACAAATTATAAATTCAAAAGGCCGAGGCAATTAACAATAATTATTGCCTCGGCTATCTTTTCTTGAACACCGCATTAAGTTCTAAGCAAAGCTATTTTAAAATTTAACAGCGTCGCCCGACCTGCCCTGAGCTTGTCGAATCGGAAGCCGAAGCCTTGAATTATAAATAATCAATTATATATTATAAATCTCAATATAACCAATGGTTATATTGAGCAGGGGTTGATTGTGACAGATAAAGTTATTTTACATTGTGATGAGTTAGATGAGTTTTCTTATCCCGATACGTGTCCGTTTAAAATCTCACGTGCCCGCAAAACAAAGGAACTTTTGTTGTCTCTGGATATGTATACCGGAGACGATGCTACAGAGGTCGCTCCAATCCCGGCTGGCAGGGAGATTCTTGAAAAGATACACGCACCCGAGTATCTCGATGAGCTTAAGCGAGCAGGCGAAGGACAGTTCGACACCACGATGCTTCATATGGGCCTGGGGACAGGCGACTGCCCAGTCTTTAAGGGGATGTACGATTACGCCCTGCTTGCAAGCGGAGCGACCGTTACAGGCGCACAGATGATTCTCGACGGTAAAGCCAGAGTCGCCTTCAATCCTTCCGGCGGCTTTCACCACGCCCATAAATACAGTGCCGCCGGCTTTTGCTATATCAACGACGTAGCCATGGGCTGCCAGACGCTTACCGACGGCGGCATGAGGGTTCTGTTCCTTGACATCGACGTCCATCACACAGACGGCGTACAGGAAGCGTTCTACGACAGAAACGACGTAATGACCATCTCGCTGCATCAGGACGGACACACGATCTTTCCGGGCACAGGTTTCCCGCAGGACATCGGAATCGGCCAAGGCAAGGGCTATAGCGTCAACGCCCCCCTGCCGATGGGAACATACGACGATGCCTACATGAAAGTAATTCGCAGTGTGGTTATGCCGCTGATACACTCATTTGCACCCGACGTTATAGCGATCGAAATTGGCGCAGACGGACTTGCCGGTGACCCGCTAGCCGGGTTAAGCCTTTCCAACAATGTCTACGGCGACATCATCGCCCAACTCCAGGCATTCGGCAAACCGATACTGGCCGTCGGCGGCGGCGGGTACAATGTCGAAAACACCGTAAGGGCATGGGCGCTTTGCTGGACAGCTTTGTGCGGCAAAGACAATCCCCATGAATCCATGGGCCTGGGCGGCGTGATGATGGAAAGCACAGAGTGGCACGGCGGCCTCAGAGACAGGGAAGCGTTCCCCGACGAAGCGACCAGACAAGCGGTAGACCCGAAAATCGACCGGGTGATAGAAGAAGTAAAGAAAAACATCTTTAGCATCCATGTGATATAATCGCCCGAACATTCACTCGTCTGGTTTAGCTTACTTAAATTTAACCGAATGTTGAGAACACAGATATTCCAGTTCTTTTTGGGGCGCTTGCCATTTTTTATCATTGATTAGGGCCTGCGATATGACATCGCGGACCTCTTCTTTACGCTCCGGATAATAATCACTAAGAAACCGTGCATACCAGAACCAGTACTTCTGCCTCTCCGGATGTTTTTCAAGCATCTTCTCGTAAACCTTCTCGGCCTCTTTAAGCTCACCAGCTTTGCTCAGGGTACTGGCCAAACGAGCGTTAAACTCACATTCCGGGCAAAGTGCAATAGCCTTTCGCACCGCTTCAACGGCCTTATTATGTTTTTTTAGGGTCCGCAGAATACCCGCCATAGCATACCAGTAGTCCTTGTTATGAGGATTTTCATCAAGCAGTTTGTTACAAAAAACTTCGGCCTCCTTCGCAGATTTTTTCTCCAGCAGCATAAGCCTGGTATAATTAAGATTTTCCTGAGAAACGCGCCGGCCTTTGATTGCCTCGGCAGCATCAAGAGCCTTTTGAGCCTGCTGAAGTTTTTCCGGCCTGTGTCTTACAAGAAATCGGCTGTACTCCCATAAGCAATGCTGACAACCGCAATCAATCGACATTTTTTCGTAGTATTTCTCAGCTTCATCATATTGCCTCAGTCCTTCGTACGCACATGCAGGTTCGCCGGAAAATAAACCATCCGGCTGCAACTCAACGGCTTTCTGCGCTGCTTTGAGCGACTCTTGGAACTTGTCCAAAGAACGAAGTATGGAACTGTAAGTATACCAGTAATGAGCGACCTTTGGGTAAGTACTGGTCAATCTTGCAGCAAGTTCTTCTGCTTGAGAAGGATCATCCTTTAAAAGTAGTCCCATACGGGTAACTAGTGCAAGTTGATTATTCTTATCGATCGCTAAAGCTTTCTCTGTTTCGGCAAGCCCTTGGTCATAACGTCCTTCTGTTTTTAAAAAACTAGCAAAGCCGGCATGTCCGACGGCACTATTAGGATCAAGCCGCAAAGCCTTTTGGTAACTCTCCTCTACAAGCGGCAAAAGTTCTTTTCTCGTAGAATCCTTCGTATAACTGTTTTGAGCAACCTCGGCTAAAAACAATTGCGATTTAGTTGATTCGGGGCGAAGAGCTGTAAGTTTTTTTCCGGCTGCAAGTGCCATATCCATATCGCTGAACAAATATCCTTCAATGTACTCGATAATCGTCGAAAACGCCACGGCGGAATCTTTTATTGAATCGTATTGAGCGGGGGTACTGTAAGCAGCTTCCTGCAGACCATCTTTTTTTATCAGATTTCTAATTGAACTGACACTGCACCCGCTGGCATTTCTTGCAACCATAATATTTTTTTTACTAAAAATTGGTATGCCAAATATTTTCAGCGTTTTGCTTCCGCGAATTGGAGATAAATTGCAAACAACTCCTGCCACTTTTCCGGTATTCGGTAAAACCATAGCCGAACCGCTCCATCCTGGGCCTATATAGCGTGTCCCGATCAAAGCAATTGCATGTTCCGGCCCTTTGTCGGTGAGCCTCTTAAGCGGCAGTTCCTCCGAGTTGACTGTTCGGGAAAGTTTGAAAGGCATATCGATTCCAGCTACGTCATTATTTGAGTTAGCAATAAATGGCGGCGGATATCCAACTGTAATAAGTTTCTTTGCTTTCGCCAATTCTTCCTCATCAGCAAGCTCAAGTGCTGGGTGTCCGTTCCAGTGAACTTTAAGTATAGCCAAATCTGCATCTTTGTCAACCGCAGCGATCTCAAACCCAAAAATATCTCCATAATAGGGACTGATAACAACAATTTCCCGAGATACTGCCTGCGACTCCTCATTATCAAAATCTGCAATACAATGTGCCGCGGTGACCAGCAGTGTTCCGTCTCCAATTGCAAAAGCAACTCGCGGCCCGGAAGTCGTTGTTTGATTTTGATGGCGTTTGAAATACCCCAGCATGACAACAGCATCAGATCGCAAACCCTCGAATGCCTCCGATGCAAACACAAGCTCCCGTGATTCAAGAAGTTTTGTAAGTTCACCAGAAGCATTCCAGTTTCTGGGAACCGGATCACCTGCAAAACTAGTACATGCATACAGTAAGAGCAAAACTGCGAATAATAATTTTCTCATAAAATGATCCCTGAAATAAGCAATTATCCCTTTGAGTCATATTATTAGACGCTGATAACACCAAAACGTTACAAAAAAAAAGGAACCCGTCAAAAAACAGGCCCCTTTTTAAAATTCCTCATAGCTTAAAGCTTATGGCTTGCTATCTAATATCATAAGTGATCTGGTAAGCGTCACCGTCAAATTCGGTCTTGACTTTATATCCGCTGTTGTAGAACATATTCAGCATCGCCTTGTTTTCCGGCAATACAGTCGCCTTGAAACCGTTTACGCCGCGTTTTTTGGCAACGCTGGTAATATAATTGAGCATAAGCGAGCCCATGCCTTTGTCCTGCCACTCGTCTTGAACAATAAAAGCAACCTCGGCGAACTTGGTCTTTTCGTCCATAAAGTACTGGGCGATAGCGACAATTTCTTCACCGCCGAGACCCGGTACGACACCGACAACGGCAAGGTCCGTAAGGTAGTCAACATTCGTAAGCTTTTGAATATCCTTATGCGGGAAAGTCTTGGTATAGGTAAAGAATCGCTTCTTGACAGAACTGCTTGACAGCGAATAAAGCATCTCGGAAAGTGCCGCTTCGTCGGTCGGCTTTACAGGTCTGAAGAAAATCTCCGTTCCGTCGTTAAGCGTATCGTATTTCTCAAGCTCCGCCGGATAATGAACCGTCTCCCATGCCATTTCGATCTGGTCGGCGGGAATATAATTTTGCTCTTTTGCAAACTTGATCAGGTCGTTACGGAACTTCGGATGGGCGACATTAACCAGCGACATAACCCTCTGGCGAATATTCTTACCGTGAAGATAAGCAATACCGTACTCGGTTACGACATAGTGAATATCGGCACGCGAAGTAACTACACCGGCACCGTCTGTAAGTTTCGGCACGATTCTGGAAATAGTTCCGCCCTTGGCCGTCGACGGCATCGTGATAACCGCTTTACCACCCCTGCTCCGGGAACAACCGCGAACAAAGTCAACCTGTCCCCCGACGCCGCTGTAAAAATCGTAACCCAGAGAATCGGAGCAAACCTGACCTGTAAGGTCGATCTCGAGTCCGACATTTATACCTATCATCTTTTCATGCTGGGCAATAACAAACGGATCGTTTACATACTCGGTCGGATGAAACTCAAAAAACGGATTGTTATCTATATAGTCATAAAGCTTCTGCGAACCCATTGCAAAACTTACTACTATCTTTCCATTGTTGATCGTCTTCTTGGAACATGTAACAGCACCGCAATCGATCAGATCTATGATCCAGTCGCCGATCATCTCGGTATGAACACCGAGATCCTTCTTGTCGCCGAGAAATTCAGCCATCGCCTGGGGGATCGTGCCGATACCGCATTCGATAGTACTTCCGTCCTCGACGAGTTTGGCAAGGTTTTTTCCGATCTTACGAAGGGTCTCATCCGGTTCCTTGGTTTCTACTGAGATAATCGGCTCGTTAAACGGAACCATCACGTCGATACTGTTTACGTGAATATAGCTGCTGCCGTGAGTGCGAGGCATGTTCTCGTTAACCTGGGCGACAACGTACTTGGCATTGGCCGCCGCTGATTTTACAATGTCTATTGAAACTCCGAAACTGCAAAGACCGTTGACGTCCGGAGGACTTACGCTGATAAGCGCAACGTCGATCGACATTCTTCCGGTCTCAAACTGATGCGGAATCTCCGAAAGAAACATGGGAGTATAATCGGCGATACCTTTGTCGATTGCCTCGCGAACATTGGCGTCGATAAACAAACTGTTAAGCTTAAACTTATCGCGATATTCCTCTGTCGCATATGGCGCGATGCCCTTGGTAAGAAGATGGATAATATGAACATCGTACATATTACTCGACTGCTTCATCATCGACTCGATCAAATGCTGCGGTGCGGCGCAACCGGTACCGATAAAGACCGTGTCTCCCGAATTGATCAGTTTCATTGCTTTCGATGCGATGGAAACCTTATCCGAATACTTTTCATGCCAATTGAATTCTACTGTGTTCATTTTGCTTTATTAACCTTTTCTACGCTTATTCGTGCATCGACTGCGATAGGGGTTGTACCCGCCGGGCCGATAACAAAGGGATTAATATCCATTTCCTGGATAGACGGGAATTCTGTAACAAGCTGAGAAAGCCTCTGGAGGCCTTCGGCTATTGAATCAATATCGACGCCGGCCTGACCGCGGACGCCCTGCAGCATCTTGTAAGTCCTGGTCGCCTGAAGCATTTTCTTAGCTTCGTTATGTGTTAGCGGTGCAAGGTAGAAAGCTACGTCCTGTAAGACTTCAACCATCGTACCGCCCATACCAAACATCATCAACGGACCGAAGTCAGGATCTCGGTGCATACCGAGAATAACTTCCTTGCCCTTGCTGCACATCTGCTGAACAAGCACGCCAAGAATATTAGCATTGGGCAGCTTTTTAGGAATGCGGTACATCATAAGGTCGAAGGCGTCTTCAACTTCCTTTTCATTATTAAGACCGATCTTAACACCTCCGCAGTCGGACTTATGAAGAATATCCGGCGACCATATCTTCATAACAACAGGAAACCCGATCTGATGAGCAATGCTGACTGCCTGTTCAGGGTTAGTTGCGATAGAACCCTTAGGCGTCTTAAAACCATACGCCTCGAGTATTTCCTTAGCCTCAGATTCGCCGATCTCACGAAGACCCTGGCGAAGATGCCTGTCGATAATATTTTCAACCTTATGACGGTTAACCGAGTAAAGCTTTACGACACGTTTAGGACGCTGTTTCCAGCGGACATAATCGCACATTGCCTTAAGGGTTTTAACGGCGTCCTCGGGTGAACTAAACTGCGGTATCTTCCCGGCACGAAGAACATCGATACCTTCCTGAACTTTGTCTGCGCCCATAAAGCACGCAAAGACAGGTTTGTCCGGGTGCTTTTTAGATTCTTCCACCATAGCTTGTGCCGTCTTGCCGGATTCTGTCATAGCCTGCGGGGTAAGAAGTACAAGTATCGCGTCGACATTTTCATCGGCAAGTGCCGCCTCAACTGCGAATTCATACGGATCGGCAAGTGCGTCTCCGAGAACGTCGATCGGATTATGAACGTTAGCGGCCGCCGGAAGGAAACCTGCAAGCTTTTCGACTGTCGCGTCGGTAAGAGTGGCGAACGTCAAACCCTGCCGCTCAATAGCATCTGCAGCCATAATGCCGGGACCGCCGGCGTTAGTGATAACGGCGACACAGGTGCCCTTCGGCAAAGGTTGATTTGCGAACGCCTGGGCATAGTCAAACTGTGTCCTGATAGAATCGCAGCGAATGATACCGGCTCTTTCGAACATACATTCGTATGCCTTTTCACTTCCGGCGAGACTGCCTGTGTGGCTCGAAGCGGCAGCGGCACCGGCACCTGTTCCGCCGGACTTAACCAGAAGGATCGGTTTTTCCTGAGAGATGATCTCGGCTTCGCGAACAAAATCGTTACC
>JAIPFN010000101.1 GCA_021736615.1 Phycisphaerae bacterium
ATGACGGAGGCCCTACCGAAGCGGGTGCAGACGACGGAGGCATAAAGCTCGCCGCCGCCCTTAACCACTCTGACATCGACGCGCGATACAGCCCGGTCTCCGACTTTCCGGATAACCTCACACAGATGATGGACACCGACGGGATTATACTCGTAAACACCGGCAGCGACAACTTTACCTATCAGCAGCAGGAAGTCATCGCCCGTTACGTCACCGACCTCGGCGGCGGTTTGATAATGGTCGGCGGCGATTCCTCATTCGGTGCAGGCGGTTGGATTGGTTCCCCCGTTGCCGAGATTCTTCCTGTAGATATGGATCCGCCGCAGAAAAAACAACTTCCAAAAGGCGCACTCGTCCTCATCATGCACGCCTGCGAGATTCCGCAGGGTAACTACTGGGGCAAGCAAACCGCGAAATCAGCCGTCAATACACTCAGCCGGCTGGACATGGCCGGCATTCTCGCTTACGGCTGGCAGGGCAGCGGTAACTGGGTTCATAAGTTGCAAGTAGTCGGCGACAAGGAAACGATAAACGCAAAGATCGACATGATGACTATGGGCGATATGCCCGACCTGGGTGCATTGCTTCAGCAGGCCTACGACGCGCTCAAAGATGCCGACGCCGCCCAGAAACATGTTCTGGTAATCAGCGACGGTGACCCGCAACGGCCAACGCCCAAGCTGCTCGCCCAGTGTAAAGCAGCCGGTATTACCTGCAGCGGTATCGCGATCAACCCGCACTCGCAAAATGATATTTACAGTCTTCGCGATGTTGCCGAAGCAACTGGCGGCAGGTTCTATTTCGTAAAGAACGCTAACGAGCTTCCCAGGATTTTCATAAAGGAGGCCCAGACAGTTCGCCGTGCGCTTATTCTCGAAGAGACTTTCACTCCGAACCTGACCTACTCGCTCAGCGAGATAACCAGCGGCGTTTCGTTTCCGCTGCCGCCTTTGGACGGATATGTTTTAACCGGCCCGCGGCAGGGGCTTTCGCAGATAATTCTTTCCAGCCACCAGGGTGATCCGATCCTGGCGTCGTGCCAGTCGGGACTCGGCAGGGCGGTCGCGTTTACCAGCTCGGCTAACAGCCAATGGGCGGCAAACTGGCTTGGGTGGTCGGGCTTTGAGACCTTCTGGGAGCAGACGGTAAGGTGGGCGGCAAAGAGTACGCAGAATTCCGATTGCGATGTTTTCGTCGACGTTCAGGGCAGAGACGTTTCTGTCAATGTCGAAGCCGTCGACGGAAAGGGCAATTACATGCAGTTTGCCAGCATCGATGCGCAGGTCATCGCGCCGGATGTTTCGAGCAAGGTGATGGGGCTTTCACAGACCGGGCCGGGCCAGTATCAGGGCAGCTACCAGGCGACAGCTTCGGGCAGCTATATTGTCAACCTGCGATACAGAAAGATCGGAGATGATAAGACCTACACGCGGCAGGTGCCGGTGACAGTCCCGTTCGCTCCGGAGTTCCGCGACCTGTCCGATAATGGCGAGCTGCTTAGGGAGATCGCCGAAGATATAACCGGTGGACGCAATCTTAGTATCAGTGAAAATCCCAAACAAGCAAATATTTTTGACGCGACCGGCCTGAAATACCCGCAGGCTCAACTGCCGCTGACCAAACCTTTGATGCTTGTATGGCTCGGAGTGTTCCTGCTCGATATCGCGGTGCGTCGAATCTCGATTGATTTCAAGGCAATGTTCAGAAAAACGTTTGCGTTTATGTACCGCCCCAAGGCACCAACGAAAGCATCCGAAAATCTGCAAAGGCTTCGCATGACAAGAAAGTCGGCAAGCGAAAAACTGGCCCAGCGTTCGCAAAGACAAAAAGCAGCAAAACGATACGACGGTTCAGGCAAGGCCGCAAGCGATATTCCCGTCGCCGGCGAGAATGTTACCGCCGAGCCGAAACCAAGAAAGGCCGAAAAAGAAACAAAGAAAACAAAAGAGAAACCTGCCGCACCGCAAAGCCATATAGACCAGCTTTTAAAGGCAAAGCGAAAAGCAAATGATAATCAAGATACTTAAGGCGTAAGTCGCCGATATTTTTTTTGGGAGTATTATAAAATGTCAAAAGAAAAAGAAATTGAAAAACAGTGCACCGATTTTCGTGAAATGTTCGATTCGCTTCGCCGCGAGGTCGGCAAGGTTATTGTCGGTCACGAGGACATAGTAGAAAACGTTCTTATCGCGTTATTCTGCGGAGGCAATATTCTGCTCGAAGGTGTGCCCGGTCTGGGTAAGACGCTTTTGGTCAGGACACTCGGCGATGCTCTCTCGCTAAAGTTCAGGCGGATACAGTTTACTCCCGACCTGATGCCTGCCGACATCATCGGTACAAATATGGTTTCGGAGAATACGGCGACTGGAAAACGCGAATTCAGTTTTCAGCCCGGTCCGATCTTCGGTCAGATCATACTCGCTGACGAAATCAACCGCGCGACTCCAAAGACACAATCGGCGATGCTTGAAGCGATGCAGGAACATTCCGTAACAAGCGGCGGTACCGTCCATAAACTCCCCGAACCGTTCCTGGTTCTCGCAACGCAAAACCCCATCGAGCAGGAAGGGACGTACCCGCTGCCCGAGGCACAGCTTGACAGGTTCTTCTTTAAGCTCGTCGTCGATTACAGCCGGCGCGATCAACTAAAGACCATCCTCGACAGGACGACTGCCGGTCATAACCCAAAAGCCGGCGCCATCGTCGACACCGATACGATCATCGCCGCCCAGAAACTCGTAACCAACGTAACCGTCGCCGACCACGTACAGGACTATGCGATTCGCCTTGTGCTCGCGACCCATCCTAATGGCGAGTTCGCCTGCGACATGACAAACCGTTACATCCGTTTCGGTGGTTCGCCCCGCGGCGTGCAGGCACTGATGCTTGCCTCAAAGGTAAGGGCAATGCTCGACACCAGGTACCATGTAAGCTTTTCTGATATAGTCGACTCATACATCCCGGCAATGCGGCACAGAATAATGCTCAACTTCGAAGGACAAGCCGAAGGAATCGACAACGACGAAGTGCTGAAGTCGATAATAGAAGAAACACCAAAGACAATGGAGTAGCAAAGTGATTAGGTAGGATGGGCCGTGCCCATGCTGCAAATTATACAATAGACATTATACATTAGACATTAGTAAATATGACTGAACAGGAAAAAACTAAACGACAGACGAAGATCACTGATCTGCTTAGTGCCGATTTCATGGCCCGGCTGGACTCGCTGGACATTGTCAGCAAACGTGTGCTGCGTGGCGCTCTTCATGGTGAGCGTCGGTCAAAACGCCGCGGTCAAAGCGTAGAGTTCGCCGATCACCGTCCGTATGTCTCCGGCGACGACCTGCGTTTTATTGACTGGAACATCTACGGCCGCCTCGACCAGCTATTCCTCAAGCTCTTTCTGGAAGAGCAGGACCTGACCGTCCATGTTTTAGTAGACGTAAGTGCATCGCAGGCATTCGGCGAACCGTCCAAGGAGATGTATATCAAAAAACTCGCCGCCGCTTTGTGTTATATCAGCATGGTAAATAACAACCGCGTAAACCTGACCGCCTTTGCGGGCGGCATAGTCGGCCAGCTTAAAAACATGCGGGGTAGGGGATACCTCCGCCAGATGACAGAGTTTCTGCTTTCGACGCCATGCCAAGGAGCATCGGATTTTGAAGCCGCTGCCACTCAACTCGCCGCAGACCGAATGGGGTCGGGTATAGTGATCGTTCTTTCGGACTTTTTCTTTAAGGAAGGCTTCGAGCCTGGCTTAAAGAGGCTGGCAACAAAAAACTACGACCTCTACGCCATGCAGGTGCTAAGCCCGCAGGAGATTCAGCCGGACATGACCGGCGACCTGAAACTTGTCGACCTGGAAGACGAAGACACCGCCGAGGTAACCATTAGCGGTGCACTAATGAAATATTACAAGAAAAATCTAACCGCCTACTGCAATGACATAAAAGACTTCTGCACAAGACGAGGCGGAACATACGTACTGGCAAACACATCGAGCCAGGTAGAAAGATTAGTGCTGAATTATTTAAGAAGAATAAGACTCGTAAAGTAAAGCAATTACGAATTACGAATTTTGGATTCGGCCTTTGGCCGTGACTATTTATGTAAATAAACTGAACATTTGGATTTTTTATGCAATGGCTTACAATACCTACTGCTTTATATGCCGCCGCTGTTAGCGTGCCGCTGCTTTTGCTGCTTTATTTCTTAAAGCTCAAACGCGTCGAGCGTCCTATCTCCAGTACGCTTTTATGGAAGCGTGCCGTCCAGGACCTCCAGGTAAACGCCCCGTTCCAGCGGCTGCGTAGAAACATCCTGCTGCTCTTGCAGTTTCTGGCGATCCTTGCCGTCCTTCTCGCTATCGCAGGCCCGGTCATCTCAATGATGCAGACTTCAGGCAGTCGTTACGTGCTGCTGATAGACAGGTCCGCTTCGATGAACGCAACCGATATGAAATCAACCCGCCTTCAAGAAGCGAAGAAACAGGCCGCCGAGTTCGTCGAATCCCTGCGCAGCAAAGCCTTCATGTCCTTTAACGATCAGGGCGAACAGGTAATGGTGATGGCCTTTGACGAGAAGGCTCGAGTAATGTGCAATTTCACGTCCGACAAAAAACAGATCATCGCAGCCATCGAAAGCATTACTCCCGGCGACGGCGATTCGTCGCTTTCACAGGCCGTGACAGTCGCCCGGGCGTTTGCCCAGTCACCCGGCGAAGACGCGAACAACCGCTCGTCGGAAACACCGGCAAAGCTGGTGCTTTTCAGCGACGGCCAGATACGCGATGCCGATCAGTTGACCGTCTCGGCGGACGAACTGATCTTTAACAGCATTGGCAGTTCAAAAAAGAACATCGCAATTATCGCAATGCAGGCAAAAAGATCGTACGAATCCCCCCAGCAGATAGACGTCTTTGCGACCGTCGCAAACTATGACACCGAAATGGCCGTCACCGATATACAGTTAAGCATCGACGGCGATATTCAGGCAGTAAAAAACATCAGCTTGCCTCCGCAAATGACAGACCCTGCAACAAATGCGATAGAACCCGGCAAAGTCGCCGTTACTTTTACGCTTCAGCACGAAGGAGCGGGCATTCTCGAAGTTCGCCAGTTGAGCGAAGACGTCCTTCAAGCTGACGACGCTGCATGGGCGGTACTTTCGCCGCCAAAAAAACTCGTGGTACTGATGATAAGCAACGGCAATTCAGTTCTACAAACGGCACTGAAGGCATGTCCGATCGCAAAGCTGGATATGATGACGCCAACCGACTTCGAGGCGATAGACCACACCGCCCGCGACATCGGCAGTGAATATGACATCATCGTACTTGACAAATACGCACCGGAAAAACTCCCAAGGTGCGGTTATCTCACTTTCGGAGTCATCCCGCCGGGCCTGGACATAGTAACAAACGGTAAGAGCAAAAACCAGTACATAGTAGACTGGCGAACAAGGCACGCGGTTCTAAAATACGTAAACCTGACAAATCTCTTCGTCGCCGAGGCACACAACATCACGCTTCCCCGCCACGGAGAGGTTCTTGCAGAGTTCAATGAAACCCCTGCGATCAGTTTGATAAAAAGCGGCGGCAGCAATTACCTGATAACCGGTTTTGACGTACTCCAGAGCAACTGGCCTTTCGAGCCGGGTTTCGTTCTTTACTGTTACAACGCAGTCAGTTTCCTCGCCGCCCAGACCCAGCAGGATCAGGCAGCCGACTTAAAAGTAGGCGATCCGATTATCCTGGAAGGACTCGCCGCCGAAACAAAAGCGGTGCTAAAAGATCCGGCGATGGAAGAAACCAGATTAACGGCAAATTCAAAAGGACTGATACGTTTTCCCGAGGCTCAGAAAACCGGCCTTTACCGGGTAGGCATAGACGATCAGCCTTACGCGTTCTTCGCGGTCAACCTGCTCGACTCGAAAGAAAGCAACATCGAACCGCGGCAAAAGCTCATCCTGTCGAACCTGGAGATCGATGCGCAGGAAAAAGCGGCAAAAGGTTCAATAATGCCCCTCTGGCCGTTCCTGGCATTTATTGCGCTAATATTTGTAATAGCCGAATGGGTAATTTACAATTTGAAAGTAAAGATATAGCAAGAAAAACTGTAACATTTTGTCAATAGAGGAGTCTTATAGATAGCTGATATAAATTAGCTTCCGCCGACCTGTCCTGAGCCTGTCGAAGGGTTAGGCGGTATCCACAATTATACATTATACAATATGGAACATCCGCCTTTGGCGGAGACATTATACATTTTAAAAGCGTAAGGATTTACTATGCAGCGTTTAACTTACATTATAATTGTTTTGCTCCTGGCAATGACATTACCGGCTTTCGCCGAGGAATCGCCATTCAATGTAGACGTCTTTTTCGGCTGGGACGGTTACTACCGCCCGACGGAATGGACGCCGGTAGAAATTGGAATCTCAAGCGATCTGGAAGAGTTTTTCAGCGGCAGCATCAAGCTATCGGCAAAACAGGACGGACTAAACACAATGAACATCCGCCACGACTTTGTCCTTACCCCGAATATTCCCCAGCACATTCCACTCGTATCTAAATTTTCTTTCAATGCTGAAAAATGCAATGCCAGCCTTATCGACACCAAAAAACGCCGCGTCGTCTGGAACCAATCCTACAGTCTCTGGGACTTTTCAAATCAGAAAAAGCTAAAAGCAGTAAAGGAGAACGACCTGCTTATAGGTCTGGTCGGCAATCGCGGTTTTGGCCTCATAAAATTGCCCGATACAACGCAATGTTCCTTCACCGGTGAAAACAGCAGGACAAAAGGTAAAATATGCATCGGCGACAAACTGCCGAGGATGACCCCGTGGGACTGGACGGGCTATTCGTCACTGGACCTTCTAATCCTCTATGCCCCCGACTGGTCACGTTTCAAGCCCCAGCAGCTTACCGCGATATCTCAGTGGGTATCAAAAGGCGGCAAACTCCTGCTCATCCCCGGCGCAAGTCCGATAGGCGATGAAAATCCCATAAACGCGATTTTACCCTACCGGGTTTCCGATGCCCGCCAGACCACCTTAGCCGCCGACGACCTCAAAAGCCTGAGGCTAAATCCGTCCGAATCCGAAACCGTCGTCGCCCGTCCCATCTTTACCGACGGAAGATTGCCTTTATATAAGTTAGCAAGTTCCCAGAGCGGACAGTGCCTTTTCGTCTCGGCAAATGCCGGTTTCGGAACGGTCGGCATCCTCGCTCTCGACCCTGACGACCTGTCCGACAAACAAAAGAACAACACCTCCCACTTTTGGGTCAACTGCATAACCATGATGCTCGAATCCAAGGACTCCAAATATCAGAGCGACTTTAAGCCGGTCGTTATCAAGAGCAAATCGAATCGAAACGGCGGATACAATCAAGACATCAATAAGCTGTCGATGTCCGCTACTCGCACCATAGAGATGAGATCCAAGACAGTTGACGAATCCAGCAACAATTTCTTCCAGACCGGTCTTTCCCAGGCCGGAAGTAACGCTGTATTGGAATACCTCTACAATATCTCCGAGATGCGGCCGCTGGGTATTTTGCCGGTAATATTTCTGCTGCTGCTATTGGCCGTCCTTGTCGGCCCGGTCGATTATATATTTCTAAAACGCAAGGACATTCTGCCGATGACCTGGGTGACGTCGACTTTCTGGATTGTCCTGTTTTCGTTCGGAGCCTATCACGGCGTACAGGCCCTTCGCGGCGGTTCATTGCAGATGCGGCACGTTTCTGTCGTAGACGCCATCTCAAATCCTAATGCGATTGGCGGTGTATCCGATGCCTGGACGACAAACTACTCGGCGATCTTCGCCCCCGGCAGTGACGACTATGAACTGGTTGACGAACGTGACAACCAATGGTTCTCCGCGATTTCGCCGGCCGAGCAGCAGATATACTCCTACAACCGTCAGGGCGGTTCAAAACAAATCCACTGCGTCCAGCACGACGGATCGAACAAACCTTATTCGCTGCCCATCAATATCTGGACAATGCAGTGCCTAATCAACGAATCACCCGCCGATCAGCTTCCAATAAGAGCGACCTGCACACAAAGCGACAAAGACGTAACTGTAAGAATAGACAACCTCAGTTCCACAGAACTTAAGGGCGGCTATATACTTTTCGATGGTAACAGGTACCTGGAATTTTCCGCTGTCCCGGCAAAAGATAAAAAAGAATTTACCGGAAGACTCAAGGGCGGAAAAAAATGGGACTTCACCGTCCAGCAAATATCCAGCGGCCACTATAGCGGATCAAGGCATTTCACCGAAAAACCGCTAGAGGCGGAAAAAACATTCTCGGCCCAGGGTTGCCTCCGCAGAAGCCGTTCCATACAGGATTATCTCGCCGGCGGAGCTGCCGTCGTCTGCGCAACATTCGAAGATGCCCCCGTACCGTATCGATTACAGAAAAAAAAGTGTGAATATAAACATATACAACTGGTAAGACTTGTTGTTTTCCCCGAACAGAAAAGTAAGGACATCGCTTATGATCAAAATTAATGGACTCTCAAAGAATTACGGTTCGCTGGCCGCCCTCGTTAATCTGAAACTTGACATTGCGCCCGGCGATATTTTCGGTTTCATTGGCCCAAACGGCGCAGGCAAAACCACGACAATGCGAATACTTGCAACCCTGCTGGAACCTACAGCCGGTCAGGCATTCATAGACGGAATGGACGTCACCAGAAAGGGCAAGGACGTACGCCGTCAGGTAGGTTACATGCCCGACTTCATGGGTGTCTACGACGACCTGAAAGTTTTCGAGTACCTGGAGTTCTTCGCCGCAGCTTTCGGTATAGACCGTTCCAAACGCAAGGCGATAGTAGAAGGGGTGCTCGAACTGACCGACCTTACCGGCAAAAAGGCCGCCACCGTCGACAGTCTTTCGCGAGGAATGCAGCAGCGTCTCGGACTTGCCCGCGTTCTCATACACGACCCGAAGGTACTGATCCTCGACGAACCGGCAAGCGGCCTCGACCCGCGGGCCCGTATCGAAATACGCGAGCTTCTAAGGGAGCTTAAACGCATGGGCAAAACGATCATGATATCGAGCCATATCCTGAGCGAGCTTGAAGAGATATGTGATAACGTCGGCATTATCGAACACGGCAAGCTCGTATTTAGCGGGACAATGGAACAGATCAAGGACCAGATGGGCTTGCAGAGCCGGGTAAGAGTTTCCGTCGCCGCCGACACCGACAAAGCCTGCGAACTGCTCTCGGCCCTGCCGCAGATAAAAGAAGTAAGACGGGAAAACTCGCATCTCGCGGTAACCTTTGCAGAGCTGGAAAACAACGACGGCCTGATAGCAAAAACCCTCGTCAAGGGCGGACTGGACATAATCTCGATACAACCGGAACAGCTAAAACTAGACGACGCCTTCCTGCAGCTAACAAAAGGAATAGTCCACTAAAAAATAAAAGCCCGAAGCGCAAGCGCAGGGATAATCACTGGGCTTTACAATGCAAATATGACCGTAGGGTGGGCCCTGCCCACGCAGTTTTAACAATAATAAATAATCCGCGAAATCCGCGGATAAAAAAACTATGATAATAGCAGCAACAAAATTCTTTTGGTTTCTTTCCCCAACGAGGATAACAGGCCCAATCTTCGACAAGGAACTCCGCGTAGCAAGCCGCCGAAAAAGAACTTATGTGCTCCGGACCATCTATATAGGCCTCCTTGCTCTTTTCGTTGCCGGTGTCTGGACAGAGGCGATCAGTCATGATTCATTTGACAGAAGGGCCGGTGTCTTGATTGCCTCGCAAATGTCAGAAATTGGCACTGAGATCATATCCGCAATATGTTGGTTCCAGTTCATTATTATGCCGGTTCTATCAATAATTCTGCTAAGCAATGCGATTAGCAGTGAAATACGTAATAAAACAATATGCGTGCTGGCTTCGACACCTGTAAACAGTTTTCAGATAGTAATGGGAAAAATTTCAAGCAAGACTTTTCAGATAATTCTTTTAATGGGTATCGCTTTTCCAATGCTTGCTATTGTACGTGTTTTCGGCGGGGTGTCCTGGGATTATATAATATCCACATTTTGCGTAACTCTGTCATTAGTGATCTTTGCCGGCTCGTTAAGCCTTTTTCTTTCCATATATATTAAAAAGGCCTATGCTGTTATCATCTGGGCGATCATTCCTATTTTTATAGTATATGCGCTGAGTGAAAAGATATGGGATTGTGTTTATGCTGATTTGTCTGAAATCCTTGTTATGATTTTTAATCCACTTCTTGTAATGTCTTATGCTTGTGATGAAATTATATATCCTGGTGGAATTTCCTATTCCCCGACTATTATGTGGATGACACATTGCGGCATTTCCCTTTTCTGTTCCATGGTAATACTATTGAAAGCCTCGGCAAAAGTCCGCAAAGCCGCTTTAACCGAGGCAACCGGTCAGCTTAGCCCCTTGAAACGTTGGCTAAACTCCGAGTCGGAGAATGAATTCTGCGGAATAGCAAAACCCAAAAAAGAAAAGCCGATCAGACCTATAAGCGACAACCCCGTAATCTGGCGAGAGGCCAGAAGCCCGGTTTTCGTAAAACGAAAGTTCCTCCGGATTGCCTCGATATTAGTTGTCAGTATAGGCTCAGTCATCGCTTTCTTCATAGGGATATTTTCGGCCTTGATGAACCAGGGCGATTACCTGCAATTATTTGTCCTCGGCTTCATGATCTACGGGGCGATCTTTACGGTCATCTTCCCGGCCTCATGTATCCCCGCCGAAAAGGAATCCCGCTCATGGGTAATGCTAATGTCCACCTCGCTGACAGACCGACAAATACTGATTGGCAAATTCGTAGGCATACTCAGAAAATGCATGTTCCCTTGGTCACTGCTGCTGTTATTTCTGCTCTACACCTCGGTCCTCCAGATAACTCACCCGATAACCGTAATCTTCATAACTCTTAACATAATCTCGGTAATCGCCTTGCTAAGCGGCACCGGCCTGTTCGTCGGAACACTGTTTAGAAAAGCAAACGGCGCTGTCGTAGCAAATATACTTCTCGCCGCAGCCGTCTGGGCGATCATTCCGATCATATGCGAGTTCTTAGGCCGCCGCGGAAATGACATTCAGCTTTTCTGCATGTCCATGAATCCATTTTACCAGGCAGGCGTAGTAATGGACCTTGCAAATTTCCGAGGTAATTTCACCACCCTGGAATACAGATGGCCGATGGAACGCTTAGGCCCGGGCATGACACTACTGACAATAACGATCTCAACAATAATCCATATAGCAACAGGAGCCTTCTTCGTATTCTGCGCAAAAAAAAGACTAAGAAAAAACATATTCTAAAAAAAATCCGTGTAAATCCGTGAAATCCGTGGTTAATAAATAATGCTAACGACAATAAAAAAATATTCTAAATACGCCGACCCGACGATCATAACCGGTCCGATCTTCGACAAAGAGCTCCGCGTATCAAGCCGCCGCAAAAGGAATTACATCCTCCGCGGGTTCTACCTTATCGCGCTAACCCTCGTTGTTTCGCTGTTCTGGAGAGTGATCGTCGCGCAATACTCTACCGGCCCGCTCGCTTTCAGGGTCTCCAGAATGTCCATCGCCGCTCTTACCATAACAACAACCATCGTCTGGTTCCAGTTCATCGTCACCCAGCTCGTCGCCGTCACAATGTTAAGCACCGCCATCAGCGACGAGATATACAACAAAACCCTCGGCGTACTGATGAGCACACCGATCACAACATTCCAGATAGTAATGGGCAAACTCCTCAGTAAGCTCCTGCAATTAATGCTGCTGATCGCCCTCAGCCTGCCGCTGCTGTCGGTCATCCGCGTATTCGGCGGCGTGCCATGGAACTTCGTCATCTCAAGCCTCTGCATAAACTTCACCGCGGTGCTTTTCGCCGGTTCCCTGAGCATGTACTTTTCCGTAAGCGGCAAAAAGTCCTATGAAGTCATCCTCAAAACAATATTCACACTCGGACTGCTCTACCTGTTTATCCCATTAGTCCTCGGCCTCGGTGCAAGCGGAGTCATCAAATACTTCCGCCTGGATGAAATGTACGTAATCGGTTTTCTATACCACACCAACCCGCTGGCCAACTTGTATGTCAACACCGGGTTATTGATTTCGCCTGTCGGGCTTCCCTTCAACGTGCCTCTATACTGGCCGCTGCATTGCGTTATAATGCTCGGCATTTCCGTTCTGCTCCTGACCCGTTCGATTGTCATCGTCCGCAAGGTCGCCCTCATGCAGGCACTCGGCCAGTCCGTCGCGGACATCCGCAAGGAACGCAAGATAAGAAAAAGAGAAAAGGCCGGCAAACCAAAAAAAGTATCAAAACAAGACGGCACCATCAGGCCGATAAACTATTCGCCGGTAATCTGGAAAGAAATGCGGGGCCCTATGATCCAGGGCGGCCGCGTCCAGGGCATACTTGGTCTTGTCGTCTCCTTTGGAGCACTGCTGTTTACATACTGGCTCAGCATCCGCGAAGGAACCCTCGATGAGGACCATGTACACACCGCCTATTCTGTCGTCTTTATGTTACTCGGAATAATAATGTCAATGGTACTCGCCGCGACAACAATAACATCCGAAAAGGAATCCCGAACCTGGCCGCTGCTGATGTCAACAACCCTGGGCGACTGGGAAATAGCAATCGGCAAAACCACAGGCGTATTTAAACGCTGCGTCCCCGTCTGGCTATTCCTCGCAGGCCACGTAACACTCTTCATACTAATCGGCTACATACACCCAATCGCACTGCTGCACCTTTCTTTGACGGTAGGCGGCGTGATGATGTTCCTCGCCGGTACGGGCATCTATTTCAGCTCATGCTTCAAGAGAACGACCACCGCAGTCGTCGCTAACATATCACTGGTAATATTCGTCTGGCTGGTTATTCCGATAATTGCCGCCTTCATATCCAGCATGTCCCACAGTCAAAAATATTTTAATGCGGTGACATCGGTAAACCCCGTCGTCCAGACAGGAGTAGTAATGTTCGGTGACAGCGGATCCCAAAACGCCGACCTGTCCCTTTCACAACTAAATTATCGCTGGCCATGGCATAGTAGAAGAGACGGCACAGCCTTCGCGACAACAACAACCCTTGTAATGCTAACTTCCATGGCATACGCGGTAATAGGATTCATATTTGCATGGAGAGCAAAAAAAAGATTCAGAAAGAAAATATTCTAAAGTGAAATATAAGATATATCAACAGAAACCCGAAGTTGAGCGACGCGAAATCCGCCTCTGGAGGACGCAAGCGCAGGGATAAAACATTTAAAATACAAGATTACCCTGAGAAAAACTGAAATAATGAACACAGCAACAACAAAACTAATTGAAATCCTTTCACTCAACTGGCTGACCGGCCCGATCTTCGACAAAGAACTTCGCGTCTCAAGCAGACGCAAAAGAAACTATGTCGTCCGTTTCGTATACCTTGCCCTGCTAACAACAGCAGCCGCACTCTTCTGGGCCGAGATGGTCAGATACAACGGTCCCATATCCTACCGCATATCCCGCATGGCCCGGGCAGGAATGACAATCACATTCATCGTCATCTGGTTCCAGTTCATCGCCACCCAGATAGTCGCCGGCGTAATGCTAAGCACCGCCATCAGCGACGAGATATACAACAAAACCCTCGGTACACTAATGACAACCCCCATCTCGAGCTTCCAGATCGTAACAGGAAAACTCCTCAGCAAACTACTCCAGACCCTCATGCTTATCGGGTTAAGCTTTCCGTTGCTGTCGATAATCCGAATCTTCGGCGGCATACCGTGGAGCTACGTCGTTTCCAGCATCGCCATTACAATAGTCACAGTAATTTTCGTAGGCTCGCTAAGCCTGTTCTTCTCGATCTTCACAAGAAAAGCCTACGTAGCTCTGATACTGACTATACTAACTCTTGCCGTAATCTTCGCTCTCATCCCTTTCATGGTAATACTCGGAGATGTTGTTGGCTTGTACAACGTTAGAGAAAGATCCTTCTTTGCATTCTTTTCTTACATTAATCCATACATCGCCATGGGCATGAATACAGAAGCGGCTTTTAGTTCAAGATCATTCATAGCAACCGTCAACAGGTGGATTCCCAATTGCCTGGTAATGTTAGCCGCTTTAGGTGCTCTTCTGTCTGTTTCCTTTGCCTTTGTTAGAAAAGTCGCCCTCCGCCAGGCAACCGGCCAACCGGACATCTTTACACCCAAAGCAAAATCCGCGGGCAATGAAGGCTCCCCCCACTTGACTGAATCCAGCATAAGAAGAGTTAGCAACTCGCCGGTACTCTGGAAAGAACTCCGAGGCCCGATCCTCGGAAAACGTAAAAAACTATTATCTATTTCTATAGGAATCTCAATACTGATCCTGATCTTCACTTATCTCGCATTGGCATCCGGTAACGATCTCGATCACAGAGATACCCATATATGCTACGTTCTCATATTCTATTCAATCGGTTTTCTCTTTACGACAATACTGCCGGCAACGGCGATCACTCACGAAAAAGAATCCCGCTCGTGGCACCTCCTTCTGGCGACAACTTTGTCAAACTGGGATATAGTGATCGCTAAATTCATCGGCTCGATAAAACGCTGCCTGCCCGCATGGGGCTTTCTTATCGCCCACCTGGTTATTTTCACGCTCTTCGGTTTCATCCACCCGCTCGGCATTCTGCAAGTGGCAATAGTTTCAATCGGAACATCAATACTCCTAATCGGTTCGGGGTTATTCTTCTCCGCAATATTTAAACGGACAACAACAGCGGTAATAATGAACTTCATCTTCGCAGCCGTCATATGGGGAGCCATCCCGTTTGTGCTGGTGATGATATACGAAATCGGACGTGTCCGCCAGGTGAGACACCTTTCTGAAAGCTATCTAAACACAATACCTTTTGCCCAGGTAGTAATGTCTATGGAATCAACAGCAAACGGTTTTGACAAACTTAGAAATCCACACTGGGCAAATGGATCAAAATCGCCGGAGGCATCGACAATAATAATGCTGAAAAGTTCCGCAGTAAACACAGTAATCGGAATAATCCTCATCCTGCTGGCAAAATCAAGATTCAGAAAAAAAATATTCTAACCCCTAACCCCTAACTCCTAGTTCCTAGCCCCTAAAAAAATGACTATGACAATAAACAAAATAATAAACCTAATAACCTTTAACTGGCTGACCGGACCCATCTTCGACAAAGAACTCCGCGTCTCCAGCCGCCGCAAGCGAAACTACTTCGTCCGCTTAGCGTATATCATACTGCTGACTATAACAGCATCGCTGGTATGGGCAGAAACCGTCGCATACTACAATCCCGTATTCCAGGCGTCACGAATGTCCATGGCTGGCATCGCCATAACATGCACCATCGTCTGGTTCCAGTTCATCGCCACCCAGATCGTCGCAGTAGTAATGCTAAGCACCGCCATCAGCGACGAGATATACCACAAAACACTCGCAACCCTGATGACCACCCCGATAACCAGCTTCCAGATAGTAATGGGCAAGCTCCTCAGCAAACTCCTCCAGATACTCATGCTAATTGCGATAAGCTTCCCGCTCCTGTCGATCATCCGCGTATTCGGCGGAATACCATGGAACTATATCATATCCAGCTTCTGCCTGACAATTTCAACCGTCATCCTCGTCGGTTCGCTAAGCCTCTTCTATTCCATCTTCACCCGCAAAGCCTATGTCAGCATAATACTCACACTTCTTACACTCTTCATGCTTTACATGGTCTTTCCGGGCCTTGCTGCATGGATGTTGGCCTCAGGCGGCGGATTTTCCGAAGACATATACTTCGGATTCTTCGGCCATACAAACCCGTATTTTTCGATGGGCATTAATACTTCCATGATTGAAAACCGCGCAGCTGTTCCGTTTTTCTTCAGTTGGCCCCTCGCCTGTTCGCTCATCCTCGCATTCGCAGCTGGCCTGATCGCATTTTCCGTAAATCAAGTCAGAAACGTAGCCCGCCGTCAGGCATCCGGCCGGGCCAATGCAGTTCCGCGTCCCGCTCCTGTTTCGAATAATTCCGGTACTGCCAAACCAACTGACCAGCCGTACCAATCCAAAATTCGCACAGTGAAATATTCTCCGGTGCTCTGGAAAGAAATGCGCTCACCGCTGCTTGGCAAAGGCAAGGTCAAGGTGATGTATATCGTAGGAATTATCATATCCCTGATACCGATTCTAATTGTCTACGCGATAGGCGCACACGAAGGCGGTTTGGATGATAGATATTTTCACATGTTTATGGTAACGGTATTTATGTCGGTCGGCTGTTTGTTTACGCTTATACTCCCGGCAACCTGCATCACATCCGAAAAAGAATCCCGCTCATGGCACCTGCTACTTGCCACTACCTTAAGTGGCTGGCAGATAGTATTCGGAAAGGCCATAGGCTCATTCAGACGCTGCATGCCCGCATGGTGCTTCCTCTTCGGCCACGTGATAGTGTTTACATTATGCGGATTCATCCACGCCCTCGCCCTGCTGCAAATGATAATAATCGTCGGCGGAATGTGCGCACTGCTGACAGGCTCGGGAATCTACTTTTCCACACTATTCAAAAGAACAACAACAGCCGTAATAATGAACATAATCTTCGCAGCCGTGATCTGGCTGGGAATATTGTGGCTTATCGTTTTCATTCAAGAAATTACAGATGCCGATCGTATATGGAATTTTGCGGAAATATACTACTACTCAATACCATTCGTCCAGGCCGTTGAGTCGATGGATATAACGGCCCACGGTATAGATAATATAGCAAGCAGGGGTGAATTATCATCTGCAATGCTGTCAACATTATTCATGCTCCTGACCGCTGCACTAAACACCGCAACGGGCCTCTTTATGGCATGGAGAGCAAAAAAAAGATTCAGAAAAAAAATCTTCTAAGCGTAGTGTGGGTAACCAGTCTACAAATAAAACAGTCTCTAATAATATTCTCAGTTAATAAAAGCCGATGCCTGGGGTGGCATCGGCCACTCCGTGCCCGATGGTTAAGCTGACAGTATTGATTTGGCTTGGAAATCTGGTAAATCTTATCCGGCTCAAACTAACTGATTTCCATATGAAATGTTTGTCATTTCCGCAGCCTGTCGCGTAGAAGCGTAGCCTGGACGGAAAGGCGGGAATCCATAGTAAAATAGCATACGCCGACCTGCCGGTGGGTTGAAAAACATCCGGCAGCTCGTGTGATCTTTTTCCATAACCCTGAATTCACTTTTCATTTTTTTGCTAAGCGGTCATTTAATTTGTCTTGAGTTTCTGCCGTACCGTAGGGGCAACCCTCGTGGGTGCCCAAATAGACAATTAAGGAGTACCTCTATCGGATATTATTCTTTTCTAATGCGGCAATATTAGTTAATATACGAAGATTGCTTTGCAGTGAATTTATACAATGCGAAATTAAGTGACGCAGCGGTTTATGGGGATATACTTTTAGCATGGGGAAAACGCATGTGGAACTTAATGATTTTGAAAAGTTATTTTTGTTCAGCAAGCAAAAACGCAGTCTATTGCAACAAAAACAGCGATTTTTGCGAAAAAGGTACTGTACCTCTTTAATTTTCGCCTTTAATTTTCGTTGTTTTATATTCTGCCGGGGATGTAGGCTGCTCTGATCAATTCAAAGTCAGCCGAGCTTTTGTCTGCCATGCGTATCTTAATAGGAGCTATACCCTGGGACATTTCTATCATCTCTTCGTCTGTCCATTTGAATTTGTCGGCGTGGCCGTCTGCGTAGCTGAATGTTGATGAGCCGTTATGCACTACGGCAAATGGGTCAAACCATTGGCGTGTGCCGTTAACCCACATGTTCCAGTAATTGCCGTTGAAAAGACTTTCATTGTCGTTTTCTTCAAGGAATACGAACTTGTCGCCGGGGCTTGAGAAATTGCCGTACTTGCTGATGGCATACTTGTTCTCACCTGTGTGGGAGATGGGGTTTCTTGACAAGGTCGCACCCATTGAATAGCTGCGGTATCCGCCAACGTTATTGCCTCCACGGGATTTTCGCCATCTGTTATCAAAGGGGCAATTAAAAACTTCATGAGTTTCCAGGTAGGGCCAGAGTCCACCTTTTTTAAGGCCTTCTATCTTTCCGGCAAGTGTACCGTTTACAGGGTTTGCGACAAAGCTGGGGTGTTTTCTTGCACTATCAACATACCCCGTAGCAGTCGGTTGCGCGTCTAATAGCTCGCCGTTCATGTCCTCCGATGCTACAATAAACGCCAAGCCCAGTTGTCTCTGGTTTGACAGACATACCGCTGTTGCCGCAATCCGCTTGGCTACGTTGAGAGCAGGCAATAAGATTGACAATAAAAGGGCGATTATCGCGATAACCACGAGAAGTTCGATAAGTGTAAAGCCGTACTTTTTGTGAAGCATTCGACGGATTCCTGAAAAGATTTCACTCAAAGCCAGATGCCCGAGCAAGGGAAAGTTTGCTTCCGAGTTGTTTACTTAGCTATTTTAACATAAAGAACGATTTAGCTAAAGGTTTTATTGCAAAATTGCCGTTATTGTATCTCGTAGTTAAGGTTTTTGTTATTTTTTTGCTAATATCCGGAAATCCAAGACTTTTTTACCGGTTTAGCATCTTAATGATATATATGAGACTATTACGGTTTTTATCAAGGGAAGTGGAATGAGCAGTAAAACTAAAATTGTGGGAATGACAGTTTTTCTTATTATATGTGTTTTCTTGCTAAGCGGCTGTTTTATTCCCGCTGTTACTCATTGTAAAGGGGATGTCTCAATTCAGAATAGTGATGAGACTTTACGGTTCGGCAGTAATGATGGCTCCGAAAGATTTGTTGTAATTTCGTTTTGGGAATACCCAATGGTCAATTCAAAGCCCGGAAAAGTTGTCGTCAATGATGTTTTTGTGACTAACGATTTATCCTTTGAAGTCAAATTCCCACCAAAGGGATATTGGGTTGTTTGGATGGTTGCTTTAGGAGTCCAGCATATCGCTCCTGAACCGGGGATTATGGTTATTCATAAAGACTATCCAGCCAGTTGGGATGTAGGCGGTACGTGGGAGGGTAATATTGGGGTTTGCTGCCAAAAACCTGTTACTAAGCGTGATTTTCATATCAATTTAAAAGATTTAAATGAGAGTCTCTTATTTTATAAGAAAAGTTCAGTTGGTACAAAATTGTTTCTGGAGGAATTTATTGATGAGGGGGATGACATAATCAAGAAGATGGAAAAATACAAATCGATGACAGATGAGGAAAGGCAGATGGTGCTAGATAAAATTAGTGAAACCATGGCAGCATTTGAGATAAAAAACAGTGATTAGGCGGCTGTAAATGACGTTCATTTCTTATCTGAAACTGTGCAGCAGGCCTATTACTATTGCTTCTATTCTGCAGTTTTGGGTGTATATCGGATCGAACGCTTCGTTTGCCGGTTCCAGGCGGATTCGGTCCTGCTCGAGGTAGAATTTTTTTACCGTTACCTCGTTTTCGTCGATTATCGCGATGACTATCTGTCCGTTATGTGCGCCAGCGGCCCGGCGGCAGATGACGTAGTCACCGTTTGAAATCCCGGCGTCGATCATGCTTTCGCCGGTTACCTGCAGGGAGAAGATGTCGTCGGTATTTCCGAACAGGTCGGACAGGTTCAGCGAATCGCGGTTTTCAATAGCCTCAATGGCATATCCGGCAGCGACCCTTCCGAGCAGGGGGATTCCTTGCGGCGGTTGCAGTGTATCAAAGCTTTCGATCTTCTGCTGTTTTTCCTCAAGCAGCTGTTGTCCCTGCCGGGTAATTCTCGAAGAGCGTGCCTTGCCCTTGGAATTCGTGAGCAGCTTTTTTTCTCGAAGGGCGGCGATATGCTCGAATACGGTTGTTCGGCTTACGTTTAGCTGGGCGGCTATCTCGGCAATCGTCGCTGAATAGCATTGCCTGTCCTCGAACGCGGCGATGACGCTTAGCACCTCCAGCTGGCGGGGTGTTATCTGGTTTGGATTTTTTGCATTCAAATTTCGTTTTCTCCATTTCGGCAATTTTTATTGGCCGGCTCGCAATGTGAGTTTCCGGGTTTACGGTAGCTCCTATGATGTCGGCGATGGCCGAAAGGACTTTGCCTATAGTATTTTCATTGTCATTGTCATGTTTTACGCCGCCGGCAGGTAAGGACCAGTCCCTTGTGTAATCGCCGCCGGGGCCGAATCTGCATAGCGGCTGACGTAAGATTCTATTGTTTCGTTCGTGTCTGCTCATTTTATTTCTCGTTTCAATTTTTTTTCAGACTGTTTATCACAAATTATCTATCGGCAGAACACGTTAAAAAACCCTAACAAAAACCGAACTAAAAATCAAGTTTTAATAAAAATTTTTTAGCCGCCCAATATCAGTATTTCTTCCGGAATACTTATCAGACGTGACGCGTAATATCCCAAAACTGCGGTTTTGGGCTTTGTATTGTATGTTTACAGGTCATTTCTGTTAAAAGGATTATCAGACTTTCGCGGCGAATTTTTTCAAATTTTCGTGCAATTTTCCTTATTGTTAATCGTCTGAAATTACCGAAGAAGTGATTACCCCATTGCTCCATCATCCAGGATTAAGCATTGGGTTAGAGGTGACAAGCTAAGGTGATAAGCGGCAGTTATTCCGCTCGCTGGCTTTCCTTTGCCAATGGGGTTTTTATGGTTTTAGTTATAGTTTAGATTAAATTAAATTTCGCAAACTTTACATAGGGAGGTATTAAAATGCGAAGTACAGTAGTTCTTATATCGTGTATGATTATAGTGTTTTCTTCCTTTTTCGTATCGTCGCTTAACGCCGCTGAGAGTCGTACTGCCGAACTGATGCGTAAGAACGCCGAAAAAGGCGACAGTGATTCCATGCTTTTTCTGGCGTTTATGTACCGAAACGGTGAAGGGGTCGGCAAGGATCTTTATAAGGCTATTGAGTGGTATAAAAAAGCGGCCGCGGCCGGAAATAGCGAGGCGATGAACAGTCTTGCTATGATGTATGAAAAAGGCGAAGGGGTCAGGAAGGATTTTCGCGAGGCTATAGACTGGTATTATAAAGCCGCCCAAGCCGGTGACAGCAATGCGATGTTTTATCTCGGGATGATCTACCATCAAGGTCACGAAAATTTACCTCAGGATATTCGCAGGGCCGTTGAGTGGTATAAAAAAGCCGTCGATGCCGGTGACAGCAGTGCGATGTACCGCCTTGCCGGAATGTATGCCATTGGAGAAGGGGTCGGACAGGATGACATCAAGTCCGCCGATCTTTATTTAAGCTCATCTAACGCCGGTAATATCTCGGCTATGTTTAAACTTGCCGAACTCTACCAGGCCGGCAAGGGTGTTCACCAGGACGACAGAGAAGCCTTCAAGTGGTTTGAAAAAGCTGCCGAAGGCGAAAACTCCGATGCGATGAATGCTCTTGGCGAGATATACCAGCAGGGCAGGGGCATTTCGGCTAACGATTGGAAAGCGGCAAAGTGGTACCTCAAAGCCGCCGAAGCCGGGCAGGTTGACGCCATGAACAAAATCGCAGCGTTCTTCGCCGATGGCACCGGTTTCTCCAGGGACACCTCCAAGGCCGTTTACTGGTATCGAAACGCCGCCGAGAACGGAAATATCGACGCGATGTATGAATTGGGAGCGAGGTATTATCGCGGTCAGGATGTAAGCAAAGATACCCGGGCCGCTGCCAAGTGGCTGATGTATGCCGCAGAAAAGGCAAATACTGATGCGATGGTGCTTGTCAGCGAAATGATGGTCAGCGGCGACGGGTTGGATAGAAACGCGGAAAAAGCTTTCAAGTGGTGTCTCTCTGCAGCCGAGACGGGCAATGTCGATGCAATGGTAATGCTCGCTAAGATGTATAAGGATGGCACCGGAACGCGCAAGGACGAAAAGAAAGCTGCTCAATGGTACCGCAAAGCAGCCGAAGCCGGAAGCGAAGAAGCTAAAAAAATACTGGAACCGGCGGCATCGAAATAAGACATTCGGGCTTATTTGTTATATTTCGCCCAGCAGCCCGGTGCTTCCATTATTTCAACAGAATCCAGCATTGCTTTTGTCGGCATTTGTGGTTCGATCTGGTCGTAGATATATTTTACGAGATTTTCGGCGGTTGCGTTAATCCGCTGAAAACATTCCAGTTCCTCAAGCTGTGTATTGTCAAGCACCGCAGTTACCTCGTCGATTTTTGCCTTTAGATAGATAAAGTCGACGGCAAGTCCGTTCTCGTCAAGTTCTTCGATCTGGGCGGCAACTTTTAGCTGCCAGTCGTGCTTATGGTTTTCCTCTGTTACGCCGCCGGCATAGGTTAGCCGGTGACTCGCCGTGAAGGAACTTTCAATAGTTATGGTATACAAAAGCCAATCCTTTCTTATTGTGCCTGAAGTTCGGCAACTCGCTTTTTAACGTGTTTATATACGCTTGGGGGGATCAGTTTGCCCACGTCGCCGCCGAGCATCGCGACCTCGCGAACCATTGTCGAGTTTACAAAACCGTACTCTTCGCTGGTCATGACAAAAACTGTCTCGATTTCGGCCACATTTCGGTTTGTCATCGCAAGCTGAAACTCGTACTGAACATCGGTAAGATTTCTAAGGCCTCTTAGCATGACGTCGGCTTTTTTCTCGGCGGCAAACTTTACCGTCAGACAGTCATAGCTTTCGACGGTGACACGGGGCAAATCTTTTACGAGTTCTTTGACCATGGCGACGCGTTCTTCGGGTGTAAACAGTTCTTCTTTTTTGGGGTTTTGACCTATCGCTATGATAAGGTTGTCGAAAAGCTTATTGCCGCGGCCGATCACGTCCAGATGGCCGTTGGTGATAGGGTCAAATGAACCCGGAAATATAGCAGTAACAGGCTTATGTTCCATTTCAAATCTCTTATTATCTTTGGTTATTGTCAATTTTCAATCGCTGTCCTTTGCCCGCCGTACGACTTATTCCAAAATCATCTCTTCTATATCTCTGCCCGAATTTTCGTCGGCGAGTTGATTCATAAATGTTTCGGCGGTTGCGAACCGCCGTTTTGCGATTTTTTTGACGGACTCGAATGAGAAACTTTCGTCGAGTCTTGACTGCCAGTATCGGTATTCGACCCTTCTCTTCCAGCCGACCAGCGAATCGGTCGGTCCGTTGTCGTGGAAGGCGTACTTTCTAAATTCGTTAAAAATACCCACCGCACCCATGTCTTCAAGGCCCCGTCCGTCGGAGAGAATCCTTGCTTCGGCGAGTTTAGAGTTGATAGTGCC